>NZ_NDYP01000009.1 GCF_002165775.1 Campylobacter concisus
TTTACAGCCCAGAGCCAGTCATTTTTACGGGCATCGTTTACTATGTGAGTGTTAAATTTTTCACCTTTTTGGTGAAATTACTTGAGAGGAGATTAAACCGCCATGATTGAGATTAAAAATTTAAACAAAAGTTATGGCGATTTGCGAGTTTTAAATGATATTAGTGTAGATATAAAAAAAGGTGAAGTTATAGCGATAATTGGTCCAAGCGGTGGTGGCAAAAGTACATTTTTACGTTGTATAAACCGCCTTGAGGAGCCAGATAGCGGGCACATCAAGATAAATGGCGAAGATATTTTAGATAAAAAATCAGATATAAATAAAATTCGCCAAAAAGTGAGCATGGTTTTTCAGCACTTTAATCTTTTTGCAAATAAAAACGTCTTGCAAAATTTAACTCTAGCTCCGATAAAAGCGGGAATTTTAGATAAAGTAAGTGCAGAAAAAAGAGCTGATGAGTTGCTAAAAAGTGTTGGGCTGAGTGATAAGAAATTTGCCTATCCGCACAAGCTTTCAGGCGGACAGAAGCAACGTATCGCGATCGCTAGAAGTCTAGCGATGGAGCCAGAAGTGATACTTTTTGATGAACCGACAAGTGCGCTTGATCCTGAGATGATCGGAGAGGTGCTTGATATTATGAAAGATGTTGCTGCAAGGGGCATAACGATGCTTGTGGTAACTCATGAGATGGGCTTTGCAAGGAATGTGGCAAATAGAATTTTCTTTATGGATAAGGGCAAGATAGCAGTCGATGACACGCCAAAAAATGTCTTTACAAATCCGCAACATGAGCGTTTAAAAGAGTTTTTAGGCAAAATTTTAAATCATTAAAGGAGTAGAAAATGAGTAAAATTTTAAAATTTTTGATGGCAAGCTTGGTTTTATTTTTACTAGGTTGTGGCGATGATGCTAATAAAAAAAATGCAGTAAATAATGCCGAAGAAGCTAGTAAAAATGTGGTTTATAAAGTTGGCTCGAGCGCTGATTATCCACCTTTTGAATATCTTGATGAAAACAATAAAATTGTTGGCTTTGAGATAGATTTATTAAATGAGATCACCAAAAAAACTGGAATAAAATTTGATGTTGCAAATATGAGCTTTGATGGACTGATATCAGCATTAAAAACCGGTAAAATCGATATTGTCATAAGCGGAATGAGTGCAACTGATGAGAGAAGAAAATCGGTTGATTTTACCAAGCCATATTATTTTTCAGAAAATTTATTTATCCGCAAAAAAGGCTCAGATGTAAATAAAGACAACCTTAAGGATAAGAAAATTTCAGCTCAAGTTGGAACATTGCAAGAAGAAGCAGCCAAAAGCATAACTACTAAGTCGATACCTGCTGAAAATGTAGCAGCTGCCATCATGTCACTAAACGCTGGTAAAATCGACGTTGTACTAACTGATAGTCCGATAGGGGTTGAATATTTAAAACAAAATCCAGATTTGGAAGAATTTTTAAGAGTTCCTGATGGCACAGAAGGATTTGCGATGGCGTTTGATAAAGGCAAACACACCGAGCTTATCAAGAAGATAGACGCAGCAATCGATGAGCTACAAAAATCTGGTGAATTTGACAAAATGCTAGATAAATATGGATTAAAGAAATAAATCTAAATACAAAATTTGCAGAGAAGCAGGAATTCTCTGCAAAAACTCACTTTTTTCTAATTTTTAAAATTTAACATCTTTTAAAAGTAAAATTAATAAAATAACTTAACTATTTTCAAGGAGAAAAAATGGAGCTTCTCAGGATGAGAACGGCATTTATTTTAAATGTGCTATTTTCTATTTGCATGTATCACAATTTTGTTAAAAAATTCCTACTAATTAATAAAGCTAAATTTAAATTAAAATTTTACATAAATAGGCTAATCAATATTTTTTATAAAAACAACCAAAAGTATTTTTTGGTTGATAAAGTTTAAGTATTAAAGTCGTATGACTTTATTTTTTTGAAGCAGATATTAAGAAAAACTAAAAGGAGAGAAAATGAATAATCTAGGTATTAAATCTAAGATTATGGCGATAGTTATCGTCAGTCTTATTGGCCTTGGTATCATGAGTGCATACATGCTAAATGGTATCTTAAAGACTCGCTCAAAAGCAGAGTTTAGCGAGAAAATCGTGGATACAATAATAAATCAAAATAATTTTATCCATGAAATGCAAAAAGAACGCGGATTTAGCTCAGGTGTGTTAGCAGGAGGGGATAATAAAAATTTATTAGAGCAGCGTAAAAAAGTAGATGCTGCGCTTGATAAACTTGAAGAGAAAAATGAAATAGTTTCAGAGATAAATAGTATCCGCTCAAATGTGGATCAAAAAAGTGGTAATGATCTAATTAGTCGTATAACAAAAATTTTAAGAAAAGAGGTTATTGCTATAAATGGATATAGCGATAAGCTCGAGCCTAGCTTGGTAGATGATCTAAAGCGTATCATTATTGTTGGTGAGATAAAAGAGTCTTTTGGTATTTTGCGTGCTACTTTAAATGGAATTTTTACTAAAAAGAGCATAAGTAAAGATGACTATAACAAAGTAGTTGCACTAAATAGTGTTATAAATAAATTTATGCAGGATTTTGACGATTACAACCCAAAAGAATTTAGCGATGAATTTGATGCCATCGCTAGAAAAAAGGCTGATTTTATAGATGCTATAAATATTATTAAAAATGTAGTTACTACTGAAGATGCATCTTATGACGCAGCGAGTTGGTTTTCAAAGATAAGCATTTCAATAGATGCGATGAGAGAGCTTGAGCTTAAACTACTTGATAGTATGCAAAAAGATGCACAACACATAAAAAGTGAAGCAAATGCCCAACTTATTATAAGTTCTATTGTGATTGCGATTTGTATTTTACTTATGTTGCTAGTATCTACATTAATAGGTAAAAATCTGATCTCTGGTATAGATCAGACTAAAAATGGCTTAGTTAAGTTTTTTGACTTTTTAAATAACAAAACTAATAAAGCTGAATTTTTAGATCGTAGCGGTAGCGACGAGATCGGACAGATGAGTGCACTAATAAATGAGAATATCAAACAAATCGAGGCAAATTTATCTGAGCAAAATAATTTCATTAAAGAAGCAAATACTTTTGTAAATCAAATTGGCAAAGGTAACTACGTAGCTCAGCTTAACGCAGATACTTCAAACCCTGCACTTAGCCAGCTAAAACAAACTTTCAAAGACTTACAAATCGCACTTAAACATGCTATTGCGGAAAATGGCGATGACGTGTTAAATCTATTAGAAAGCTTTAAAAAACAAGACTTTACTAAAAGGCTTGAAGATGATGGCAAAATGGCGGTTGGTATAAATGCTCTTGGTGAAGAGATAGCTAAGATGTTAAGGGCAAATTTAGATCAAGCTCATGTGCTAGAAGAAAAGGCTGAGTCTTTAAGCCAGTCAATGAAAGAACTAACTCAAGGTGCAAATGTACAAGCAAGCTCACTTCAAGAGTCTGCTGCTGCAGTAGAGCAAATGTCAAGCTCAATGAATGCAATATCTCAAAAAACATCTGATGTTATTAGACAAAGTGATGAGATTAAAAACATCATAACTATTATTAGAGATATAGCTGATCAAACAAATTTACTAGCTCTTAATGCTGCAATCGAGGCAGCACGTGCAGGAGAGCACGGCAGAGGCTTTGCGGTTGTTGCAGATGAGGTTAGAAAACTAGCAGAGAGAACTCAAAAATCTCTAACAGAGATCGAAGCAAATACAAATGTACTAGCTCAATCAATCAATGAAATGAGTGAATCTATAAAAGAGCAAAGTGAGGGAATCAATATGATAAACCAATCAGTTGCTCAAATAGACACACTTACAAAAGAAAATGTAGTAATTGTCAATAAAGCAAATGAAGTAACATCTGATGTTGACGACATGGCTAAGGCAATAGTAAACGAAGTTAGAAAAAGTAAATTTTAATCTTTGACTTACTCTTAGAGCTCCTACTATTCTATCCCTTAAGATAATTAAGGGATAGAATTTATCTATAAAAATTTATATGCTACTTTGCTATACGATTATTTATAGCATTTTTCTTTTATTGTAAATTTAAACAATTTTTAATAGAGAAATACTGATAATTAAGCCACTAAATCACCTTAAAGGACACTATTATGAAAAAGATCTTTGCTCTTTTACTCACAGCTTTTGTTGCTCTTTGTGCAAATGAGCTAAAATTTGGTACAGCGGCAAACTACCCGCCATTTGAATACATCGATGAAAACAACAAAATAACAGGCTTTGACATCGATCTTATAGATGAAATTTCAAAGCGTGCTGGCTTTTCATATAAGATAGTAAATATGAGCTTTGATGGCCTCATCCCAGCACTTAAAGCTGGCAAGATAAATGGCATCATAAGTGCGATGAGCGCGACTCCTGATAGACTAAAGTCGATCGACTTTACAAAGCCATACTATCTAACTGAAAACATCTACCTAAAGAAAAAAGGCAACGACGCTTTGAAAGCTAAAGAGGAGCTAGCTGGCAAAAAAGTAGGCGTACAACAAGGCACCATCCAAGAGCTAGCTGCAAATGCGATAAATGGCGCAAAAGTAGTGCCTTCAGAAGATACTGTGCCACTCATCATGGGATTAAAAGTTGGCAAATTTGACGCGGTCATCCTTGATAGCTCTATCGGATATGGCTTTATCAAGAAAAATCCAGAACTTGAGGCATTTTTCAAAGAAGTTGATGGTAGCGAGGGTTTTTCAATAGCTTTTGATAAAGGAAAAGAGAGCGCATTAATAGAGAAAATAAATCAAATTTTAGATGAAATGAAAAAAGACGGAAGCTACGAAGCTTTACTTAAAAAATACGATCTAAAATAATCTTCTAGCCTGCAAATTTGCAGGCTTATGCTAAATTCTGCTTTGTCTATCGATTAAAATTAAAAAGGAAAATAATGAGAAAAATTTTGTTGCTTTTTTGTCTAGTAATGGGTCTTTTTGCGCTTCAAAACGATAAAGATATGTTAAATGGAGAGCTAAAAAACGGGCTAAAATACTATATTAAAGAGAATAAATTTCCACAAAAAACAGCTATTTTTTATCTTGTTATAAATTCTGGTTCAACTGATGAAAAAGACGGCGAGCAAGGTCTTGCTCACTTTTTGGAGCACATGGCATTTAATGGCAGCCGCGACTTTAGCAAAAATGAGCTCATTAAACAGCTCGAGAGCCTTGGTGTGAAATTTGGAGCTGATCTAAACGCGCAGACGAGCTACGATCAGACGAGTTATGTCTTAACGATTAATGTAAATGAGAAAAATTTACAAGATACATTTAAGGTCTTTTCGAATTGGGTAGATGGCATTAAAATAGATCCTAAGGAGCTTGATAAAGAGCGTGGCGTCATAATGGAAGAGGAGCGTCAGAGAAATACGCCAGGATATAGGCTTTATTTGGCTCAAACAAAGGATATTTTTGAGGGCAGTATCTATCTAAAAAGAGTGCCAATAGGCGATATGAACGTCATCAAAAGTGTAGATGCTAAGCACATGCAAGAATTTTACGAGAGGCTTTATCAGCCAAGATTTATGAGCTTTGTTGCAGTTGGCGACTTTGATAAAAATGAGATAAAAAGCTTAATCGAAAAAAACTTTAGCCAAGCAAAAAATACAAATTCTTACATTCATCCAGAAAAAAATATCAGCTTTAAAAATGGTTTAAATATTTTTAACTATGACTCGAATGAAACTGGAATGGAGCTAGTTAGACTTAGCTATTTTGATAAATTTAGCCAGGTTGTAAATGAAGCTGACGTAAAGAGAAATCTAGAAGATGCACTTATCGCAAGCCTGATAAATATGCTTTATGAGCAAAAAAATGCAAATAATTCATCAAATTTAAGCACTGATTTTATAGCTCAAACACTTCAAGCAAAGCAGAAAATTTATAGTTTCGAAACAAATGTACTTGGAGGCGATTTTAACGCAAGCCTTAAAGATATGCTTGGCGTTATAAAAGGCATTAAAGAGTTTGGCTTTAATAAAGATGATTTTGAAGATGTGAAAAAGGCGTTTGTGGCAAATGTAGATGCAAAATTTAAACGCTCAAAGACTAAAAAATCAAGCGCTTACGCAGGGCAAATTTTAAATATGATAGAAAATGGTGGCTTTGTGTTAAGAGACGAAGACGACAAAGAGCTTAGTTTAAAGCTATTAAACGAGATTACGCTAGCTGACGTGAATGATAGATTTAGGCAAATTTTGGCCATTTCTGATGAGCGTGTAAGAATTTTTAGCAAAGATGGTTTTAAGCTTAGCAAAGATGAGTTTTTAAAGCTTTTTGCCAAGGCGCCTGCTTATAACACAAAACTATCTGCTAGCAACAACGACAAGGGTCTAGGCAATGAAAATTTAGAGCCAAAAGAGATAAGCTCAAGAAGCTTTGATGAAAAAAATGGAATTTATACCTATAAAATGCAAAATGGCTCGCAAGTTATCTTTAAGCCACTAGCTACTAAAAAAGATAGCGTTTTGTTTGCGGCCGTCAGCAAAGGAGGCACATCAAATTTGGCTGATCCAAAGCTTGGTAGCTTTGCAGTTGCGCTTACGAACGAGAGTGGCGTTGGTAAATTTAACAACTACGAGCTGTCAAAAATACTAAATGGCAAGATCGTAAGCTATCAAAAGAATATCGAGGGTCTTACGCAAGGATTTTTTGGCTCGTCAAGTACAAACGACCTTGACTCGTTGCTAGCTGTTATAAATTTAGAATTTAACGCTCCAAGAGCCGATGCAAACGTGCTTGAGAGGATAAAGCAAAGAGCAAAAGATGAACTAAGCAAAGAGCAAAATTTGCCTGAATATAAATTTAGTACCGAATTTAGCAAGTTTTTTTATGAAAACAATAAACGTGTCGCGCCGCTTGAGATGGCTGATATCGATGCGTTAAAGCTAAATGAGCTAAAAGAGATCATCAAAGATAAATTTACAAACGCAGCCTCATATACTTTTGTAATCATCGGCGACACCGACGAAGAGAGGCTTTTGCCACTTATTAAAAAGTATATCGCCACTTTACCAAAGCTTGGCGAGGCTGAAGAGTTTAAAGACGATGGCGTGCGAAGTATCAAGGGGCAGCACACCTTTAAAAGGGAGTATCAAAGCACAAGAAGAAGCGATGTTGGTATAAACATCATAAATTCTGATGCGAAATATAGCTTTGAAAAAGCGATTAGACTAAGAGCATTAAGTGAAATTTTAAAAACCGCACTTCGTGAGCAGATCAGAGAAGATAAAGGTCAAACATACGGCTTTAGCCTAAATGCCAAGCTCGCACGCTATCCTTTTGAGCATTCAGATATGCTAATTAGCTTTACATGCGATCCCGTAAATACGGATAAGATCATTGCTGAGATAAAGCAGATAATAGCTAGCATCAAGAGTAGTGGCGCGATCTTGCCAAAGCATTTGGAGGATTTTAAGGCACAGAGTGAAATTTCTATAAAAAAAGATTATGAAAAGCCTGAGTTTTGGCAAAAGCTCATCATCTCAAATAAAATTTTTAAGACGCCACTTTATACGGCTGATGAGTACATAAGTGCGGTAAAAGTCATCACAAATGACGATATCAAAGAGGCTGCTAAACTCTATCTTAAAAATATGGTAATAAGTATAAATAATCCGAAATAGAAATTTTAAGAGTCAAGCTGGCTAGCTCTTAAAATTTAAACGCGAGTAAAAATTTATTAAGATAAGCTAGCTTTTTAAATTAGTTGGCTAAATTGGCTCTTTAAATTCAACTCTAAGTAGAAATTTAGTGATCCAAGCCAGCCCCAAATTTCAGCATAAAGCCAAAGCTAAGCGAGAATATCCTTTGGCTTTAGCTTGTTTAGCTTTTGCACTAGTTCATCAAAGCTTGCTCCATTTTCGACCTCGCGCCTGATAAATTCCTCAAAAAATTCACGTTTTATATCTTTATCCGTATAGGTCACGCTCTTTTTGGTAACTTGCATAGGCTTAAATTTCTCTTCTTCCATCTCTTCATCGCCATTTTCTCTAACTGGCGTAAGAGCGATATTTTGCAGCACATCAGCGATGCTCTCGCCCTTTTCATAGCTTGTTTTTAGAAATTTTAAAAACTCATCTTTGCTGTTTTTATCAGCGTAGCTCACACGGTGCAACATAGGCTGACCTAAGAATTCTATACGTTTTTTATCCGAGCTTTGCTCGTAATGTAAAGCCCCGTCTTTAAAAGAAATTTTTACATTTGCATGCTCGCCAAGTATCCTTTCGGTAGTAAATTCCAGCCATTTATCTTTAAACTCATCGATACTTAGATCAGAGTCTAGTAAATTTGTAGCCTCACGGCTTAGATAAAGAGCACCAAAAGCATTATTGATTATTTTATTGTTTATGCTCATTTTGTGATTTTTGATGAACTCATCTACGCTAAAGCCGTTTTTCTCGCTAGTTAGAATGTAGCTTGCTCGCCAAAGCTTCGTGCTATCAATGAAATTTTTAAGGCTAGAGATTTCATCTTTGCTCGCCCCACTATCAAGGCCATTTATCTTGCCCCAGATAGAAATTTTATCATTTGATGAATAGCCAGAGAGCGGTAGATACTTGATGTCTGCAGTTTTGGTGGGAATTTCTACTTTATTTAAATTTGCGTTTGTGGCTTGGCGCTTACTAAAAGCGTCTTGGTAGTTAAAGCTTTGATTAAATCCATTTAGCGCGTTTATCATGTCAAAATCCTTTAACACAATATCGGCAAGCAGATTTAAATTTTAAGTGGATTATTTTTTATTGCGGTATTTTTCAAAAATAGCGATCATTTGGTATGAGTTTTGGGCGATTTTAAATTTATTTGGATTTTTGCCTAGTAGCTCTTCTCTTAAAGAGTCGATAAATTCCCTATCTTTTTTGCAAGCCTCAAAGCTCACTCGCCCTCTAAGTACGGCCATAAATATAATATCAGCAGTCGCATTTATCATCTCAAGCATTTTTTCTTCGCTCATTTTTGTGGATTTTGCCCTTTTTAAAGCAAATACTATTCCTTTACGCTTACAAAATTTACTATTTTTACCTCTTGGCTCTCTTTACAAGCCTCCAGCGCGGCTGCATTTTTCACCATATGAGCGCTTTTCATATGCTCTTTTTGGCTTGCAAGATCTTCCCAAATTTCCATAAAACAGTATTCATTTTTACCGCCCACAACCATGCCGCACTCGTAGCTTATGCAGCCTTTATCTTTTCTTGAAGCTGGCACGATCTCTTTTAAAATTTCTTCAAATTTTGCCTCACACTCAGCTTTTAACTTTACATTTACATAAAATCCAATCATCTGCCCATCCTTTAAAAATTTTTGGCTAAAATAGCGCAATTTAGACGCAAGTTTGCGTATTACATTACAAGGCCTTTAAACGATGAAATGATACAAAACCCTAAATTTATAATTTCTAAAACCAACTAAAAACAATAAATTTAACCAAAATTGGAGAGAAAATGAAAAGACGAGACTTTCTAAGATTAAGCGCATTAGGCGCGGCTAGCCTTCAAGCAAAAGAGCTTGGAAGCGCAGAGCAAGCGTTATTTGACAAGAAAAGCGGACTAAGCGCAAATAAATTTGGCGCATTTTATATAAGAACTATAGCAGGGCGCGTGGTCGAGACCGTGCCATTTGAGGGAGATGCTTATCCAAACGAGCTAAATAACGCAGTCATTGACTACATCCAAAACGAGAGTAGAGTAAAATATCCATTTGTTAGAAAGAGCTTTTTAGCCAATCCAAACAACCCAAAACCTGAGCTTCGTGGCAAAGAAGAATTTGTGCGTGTGAGCTGGGACGAGGCTATAAAGCTAAGTGCAAAAATTTTAAAAGAAAATTTTGATAAATACGGCGCTGAAGCGATCTACGGACAGGTTTATCAGTGGGGTAGCCTCGGCAAAGTTGGCCACAGCCAAAAGACCGCAAAAAGGCTACTTAACGTGCTTGGTGGCTACGTAAATGAGCTAGGTGGCTACTCATACGGCGCAGCGACTGTCATCATGCCTCACGTCACTGGCTTCGTCGATCCTGCGCTAGCGCCAACAAAGTGGGAGGCTATCTTAAAAAACGCCAAAACGATCGTATTTTGGGGTACAAACCCAGTCGTTTCAAACAAGATCGCCATTGGCGTGCCGCTTCATAACTCATATAAATACTATGACGAGATCAGAAAAAAAGGCGAGAGCGGCGAGATGAAAATTTATAGCGTCGATGTTTATCACAACGATAGCGCAAAATACTTTGACTCAAAATACCTTGAAGTCGTGCCCTGCACCGATACGGCGATGATGATAGGTATGTGTAATTACCTTTATGAAAAAGGGCTTTATAGTAAAGAATTTATAGAAAAATACACAGTTGGCTTTGATAAATTTAAAGAGTACATGCTTGGCACAAAAGACGGGGTCAATAAAAATTTAGCTTGGGCAAGTAAAATTTGTGGCGTTAGCGAGCAAGATCTGGCAACTTTTTGTGAAGACCTAGCCAAAAACGACTCAGTCATAGTTAGTGGCTACGCCATGCAAAGGCAAGATCACGGCGAGATGGCGTATTGGGCGCTTGTGACGCTAAATGCGATGCTTGGACACATCGGCAAAGAGGGTTGTGGCTTTGTCACAAATGATGGCATGCACAAAAATGCTGATGAGAGCTTCATAGCGCCTAAACTAGCGGCGTTTGAGACGAAGGTACCTCAAAAATTTATTGATAGTGGCTTAGTGCCAAAGACAAAGGGCTATGAAATGCCAAACTCAAGGCTCATAGACGCGCTTCTAAGCCCAGGCAAGGAGATAACAAGAAATGGTAAGAGCTATAAACTGCCAAAGATTAGGGTAATGTTTAACGCAAATGGCTCGACTTTCACAAGGCATCCTGACGCAAATAGAGCGATAAAAGCTATGCGAAATGTCAATGCTATCATCACTTGCGAGCCATTTTGGACAAGTACAGCTAAATTTAGCGACATCGTCTTGCCAGCTGCGCTTGAGTACGAGCGAACTGACATCGAAATGGCAAATTCAACGAGCGAGTATTTATTTGCAATAAAGCCACTTGTTAAGCCGTTTGGCGAGAGTAAGAGCGATTACGAGATCGCAAGACTGATTGCCAAAGAGTGGGGCAGGGAAGAGGCATTTAGCGAGGGTAAAAGCGAGCTAGAGTGGGTCAAGACAATATATGAAGATGCCGTTAAAAAGGCTGCTGAGCTTGGGTATGAGAGCATGCCAAGTTTTGAGGAATTTTGGAAAAAGGGATATTTTAGATTTGACAAGGTCGATGAGAAAAAACGTTACTTTACAAACTACAAGAAATTCCGCGACGATCCAGTGGCAAATCCGCTAAAAACGCCATCTGGCAAGATAGAAATTTACTCTGAGACGGTCGCTGGCTTTGGCTATGATGACTGCCCACCGCATGCAGCTTGGCTTGAGCCATTTGAGTGGCTGGGCGCAAAAAATAAAAAATATCCTATCGCAATCAGCGGCGCGCACTCTAAATTTAGACTTCACTCGCAGCTAAATAACTCTGTACTTCGCAACTTTAACGAGATCGCAGAGCGCGAGCCAGTGCTTATAAATCCAAAAACAGCCGAGGCTAGAGGAATAAAGATGGGCGACGTGGTGCGTGTGTTTAATGATAGAGGCGAAATTTTGTGCGGTGCCTTTGTCACTGAGGACGTGCCACAAAATGTCGTAATAGTAAGCGAAGGTGCTTGGTACGACCCTGAAAAACCGGGCGAAAAGAGCCTTTGCTTGCACGGAAATTTAAATGTGCTCACAAAAGACGTGCCATCAAGCAAGATGAGCCAGAGCAACACCGCTCACACAAGCCTTGTGAATGTCGAGAAATTTAAAGGAGTGCCAAAGCGTGTAACTGCATTTGACGCACCAAAGATTAGCATAATGCACGCATAAAATAAAAGCTATCCTTAAATGGATAGCTCTAAGCTTTAAAAATTTTATTTATCTTAATAACAATGAATTTTCACAAAGCTCTTCAATCTTTGAGATTTGCTCTTTAACTCTTTCTTTTAAGCCATCAAGCATTGCTATTTTTAAAGTATAAATTTCATTAAAATCGCTCTTTATATCAAGCAAAATTTTATTTAAAAACGAGCTGTTTGAGCACATTAAAGCTTCAAACTCATAAAGGCTAAACGCATCAAGCATGCGCTCATAGACATCTTTTGCACTTGGAATATAAAGTGGTGTATTCATCTGCAGGTGCGACTCTAGCGTCTTTTCTATCTTTTGTTTTATAAAATAAACCGCGAGTTTGAGCGCGTTTTCATAGTTTGAGGCTAGCTTTATATCAAGCTTTTCAAAAAACAAAGAGACCTTTTGTGTGGCCTTAAATTTAGCCGTTTCATACTCTCTTAAAAAATTTTCATATGTCCGTCCGGCATAGGTATTTATGGATTTTGTTTCGTAAGCCAAGGCTTGATCATCAAAGCTAGCGTAATTTTCATAGCGAGATTTGTATATTAAAAATTTATCCTCTAAATTTTTATAAAGCTCATTAAATGCTGAGGTTATTGCATTTTCTAGCTCTTTTAGATCTTTTTTGTAGCGTTTAAAAAATTTATTAAAAACCACATCTTCGTAGATAAGTTTTGAAAAGACTTCGTCGCTATCAAGACTTATTACCTCAAAATTTTCACGCTTATAAATTTCTTTGTTTAAAAGCGTCTTTGAAGCGTTAAATTTTGTCTTTGAAAATGGCTTAAGTAGCTTAAATACTTCATCGGCGGCAAGTTTTATAACTTCACTCATTTGACTATAACTTAAAGCGATCTTTGGCTTAAACTCCTCTTTTATCGCCTCCAGCCTCTCATCTAATGAGCCACTAAATTCATCTAAAATCAACTGCGCATTATCATAAATTTCTAGATGTTTTTCTTGCTCGTTGGTTAGGAGTTTTACGATCTTTTTTGCCCTTACTTTTATGAAATTTTCTTTAAAGCTCTTGTTTAAAAAGCACTCTTTAATAGCCTTTAGAGCTTCATTAAAATTTGAAGCTTCAAGTAGGCCTTTGTCATTATTTGTTATGCCAAGAAGGGCTTGCTTTGATGAGATAGCGATGATATCCTCAAAAAGCTCGCCATAAGTTTGCCTAGTGTGTTTTAGCAAACTTTCAAGCTCTTCCTTACTTAGCTTGTCCTTTTGGTTGATTAGGCAGATCGCTTTTAGATCATTTGCTTTTAAAATTTCTTTGATACTTTCAAGCTCGCTTGCCTTTGCGGCGTTGTTTGCAAGGCTTAGCCATATTGCGCCGCTAACCTTTTTTAGCGTATTTTTTGTCTCTTTTGTGTCAGCATCTCTTAGCGAGTTTAGGCCAGGAGTGTCGATGAAATTTATCTCTTTTAAAATTTCACTTGGCGCATAAAGCATCATACTAGAAACTTGCTCGCCTAACTTATTTAGCTCGGCTAGATCGCTACTTGCTAGCAGGCTTTCGCTACCGTTTATAAATTTCACGCTTAGAAGTGGCATCTTTGCAAATTTTAGCCTCACAGCCTTTGCGGTGACTGGAGTTAGTCCTGATGGCAAGATATCTTGACCAAGAAGTGCGTTTAAAAATGTTGATTTTCCACTTGAAAATTGACCGATAACAGCTATTAGTGGTGGCTCATTTAGAGTGTCTATTAGTAAATTTAAGCTCTCTTTTATCTGCTCGCTTATATGCAAGCTAGGATCGTTTAGATCATTTACGAGCCTAGCTAGCTCACCCTTAAAATCATTTGTAAAGACCTTAAAATATCTCGCTTTGTAGGCATTTATAAACTCATTAAACATTTTTAATATCCTCTAAAAGTGAGAAAATTTCATCTTGCAAGGAGGTCTTTTGTTTAAGCTTTGAAATTGAGCTTTGATTTTGTAAATTTAGCTCATTAAGTTTTTCATTGAGCACTAAAAGCCTTTTATTTAAAGCCTCTTTTTGGCTCATCTCATAAGCCTTTACTCGCTCTTTTAGCAGCTTTTTTTCATGTTCTGCTAGCGTCTCACAAAACTGCGATATGCTTTTATTGTTAAGTAAATTTTGTCTTAAACTTAAAAGTGCCTCATCTGGCTCATTTTTACTTAAAATTTTAGCTTCAAGCTCATCTAAAAGCTCGCTAAAATCAAGCTCTACACCCATTTGCTTTAAAAAGTCATTTATGCTAAAAATTTTATTTTCACTCACCTTAAAGCCATCAAAACTTAAAGCGATATTTTGCTCGCATGACTTTGTCTGAACTAAAGTTTCATTTCTAGCCTCTCTCATAAGTGCCGCAACTCCGTCATGAAGTGTAGTTTTTGCTATTTGTGTAAGACTTTTTAGATTTAAATTTTCTCTTTTGCTTTTACAGTAAGCGATCTCGCTCTTAAGCTTTTCATTTAAATTTTGTAGTAGTGCTTCAAGCCCCATTTTATAGATATCTTTTACATTTTTATCATCGAGTTTTTTTAGCTCGCTTTCTAAAAGTCTTTCAAGTTTTGTGAAATTTTCATTAAGAGAATTTTTGATATTTGCTTGCTCGTTTTGCAAAGCTTCTAGCTCTAAACCAAAGGCCTTAAGCTCTAAAATTTCAGCCTTTGTGGCTTCGAGTTTTGTTTTTAAAATATTTTGCAATTCTTTTTGATATGAGCTTAAAATTAGAGCTGATTTTTTAGAGTCTTTACCAAAAAGCACATCGTAAAGATACTCTTTAAACTCCGGCACGCCACTATTTAAAGCGCCATCAAGATAAGCTTTCGCGCTAAGGGCAAAATAATCTATCTTAATATCATTTATCTGCTCGCCAATCGCCTTTTTTACGTAGTTAAGCGTTTCATTAATATCCTTTGCGTCTAACTCATCAGCGTGAGTTAGCACGATAGCAACTCTTACGATGTGCGAGTTCTCAAGGCATTTTTTCAAAAATAGTGCGTCTTTTTGCGTTGCACTTTGCGAAGCATTCATAAGATGAGCCAAAAGGTCGCACTCTTTCATAAAATTTGTAGTAATTTGCTCTCTTAAAACGATCGCATCATCTATGCCAGGAGTGTCTATAATGCAGACATTATCTCTTAAAAGCTCCAAGTCATCATAAAGCTCAACGCTTTTTACGAGATTTGCCGTTTTTGAGCTTGAAGATGTATAGTTTTTTATCTCATCTAGGCTGATCTCTACGCTACTAGCTGGTAAATTTTTGCTTGAAAGTCCAAGCTTTTCTAGCTCATCTGGGCTATAAAAATTTACCTTTGCATGGCTATTTGATGCGTGCTTTAAGATGGTTAAATTTATGGTCTCAGGCACATTTGAAGTGCCAAGGACGGATTTGTTTAAAAGCGCATTTAAAAGCGTTGATTTGCCAGAGTTTATGATGCCGCTTACTGCGATGTTAAAAAGCGTTTCATTTGATCTTTTCTTGGCTTTTTTCAAAGCTAGTAAAAATTCTTTATCTTCACCAAGTATGCTTGCTTTTTCATTTATCTCATTTAGAAAATCCAAGCTCTTGTGAAAATGATCTTTTGGCTTCGCATTAGAAATTTCAGCTTTATTTTGATTTGAGTTTTTGCTTATAAATTTTATTAAAAAATCAAATTTTTCATGGCTAATTATCTTTTCATCACATAGCTTTTGTAAGTAGGTTACAAGTTCATCACTTGAAATTTTTGCTTCATTTAGTGCTTTTAGTGTGGCTAGCTGTGCACTTTGTATGCTAAAGATATCAAGTCCTACGCCTAGCTTTTTTAAGATAGTTCTAAACTCAGCAAGAGCCATAAACTCATCTAAATTTTTCTCATCACAAGATAAAAGAAGCGCCAGTAGATCTGGGTAAAAAGGCACGCTCGCATCGGTATTGGCGTAAATTTTATTTAAATGCCAAGCGTGATTTAAAAACTCGTCCATTAAAGATTCTTTTTTTGAAATTTTTTAGATTTTATTACGTTTTTACTTACGAAGCTATCAAGATTTAGGCGCAAAATTTTATGTTTTTTAAAAAAGTTTAATTTAACTCAAGCTTTTTAAAGCCAACTCTTGGATTTATATTTAGCTCGCTATGGCTTATAAACTCGCCTTTTAGGTACTTCTCACGTCCAGCTCTTGCTATCATCAAGGCGTTATCAGAGCAAAACTCAAGTGGAGCTAGCAAAAGCTCGCACTCGTTTTTTTGACAAAGCATCTCAAGCCTTTTTCGTAAATTTAGATTTGCACTTGCACCGCCAACTACGCCAAAACGCTTAAAATTTCTTAAACAAAAGACCTTTTCAAGCTTGTTTAAAATGTGCTCACAAGCAGTATTTTCAAAGGCGTAGCAGATGTCAGCAATATCTTTTTGAGTGATACTATCTAGCTTTGAAATTTCAACTCTTACTTGGTTTTTAAGCCCTGAAAAACTATACTCAAGGCGTTTATCATGAAGAAGTGGAATGGTAAAATGAAACCTCTCTTTGTCTTTGCAAAGTAGGGCATTTTGCTGAACTACGGCACCGCCTGGATAGCCAAGATCAAGCATTTTAGCAACCTTGTCAAAGCTCTCACCAAAGCTATCATCGCCAGTACTTGCAAGCTCAGTGATTTCACCATTTTCGTCAATCTCTAAGATCATCGTATGCCCGCCACTAACTAACAGGACGCCAAGTGGAAAGATGGCTTCACGATCTAAAAATAGTGAGTAGATGTGGCCAACTAGGTGATTTACGGCAATTAGCGGGATATTTAGAGCCACGCTTAATGCTTTTGCCATGCTGACGCCACCTATTAGGCTCACACTAAGACCCGGCTCATTTGTTACAGCGATCGCTTTTATTTCTTTAAAATTTGGCAAGATATCCTCTAAGAGTGCTGGCAGTGCCTTTGTATGAAGCCTAGCTGCAAGCTCAGGAACCACACCACCAAAGATAGCGTGCTCCTCTTCTTGAGAAATTTTTTTATAATAAATCTTCTCTAAAGTGCGTTCGTCTATGAGTGCAACCGAGCTATCATCGCAGCTACTTTCTATGCCAAGTATCATCTAAACTCCGCTAAGATCATGCCAGCAAATTTCTCTTTGTCATCTTCGTTTTTATAAAACTCGACTCTATAAATTTTGCCATCTTTATCGATGCTATAGCTTTTATTTAGGCTATTTTTAGTCACTTCTTGCTCGCTCTCATCGATACTTTTTGTACCGTATCCTATGACATTTACGCGTACGTTTTTGAGTGCTTTTACTTTAAAGCTCTTTTTCACGCTAAATTTATCGCCACTTTTTAATGTAAGCTCGCTACCGTCACTTATTAGTGAAATTTTATCAAGTGGTTTTGCAAACTCAAAATATTGTGGTTTTAATCTAGTAACAAAGCGGTTGCCGTACTGCACTTTGAAGCTACCATTTTCTTTTATGACGGCTATTAGCGGATTTGGTGAGCTGTAATTTAACTCGCCTTTTTTAAGCGGGACAAAATTTATTAAAGGCTTTAGATTTTTAAGACTTATCGCGTATGAATTTTCAAGCTCGAGTCTAATCTCTTTTTCGATTGCCTTTTTTACGCTTTTAACATCAAGATTAAACGGCCTAGTAAAGCTAATGCCAGCTTTTTTCATATACTCTTCAATAGCGATTAGATGGTAATAAGTCCTTTGCTCGGCGTTTAAATTTTTACTAGCTTCGTTTGCAAAAGCTGATTTATTTTGCGTGATAGCATAGTAAGTTAGACTTTTTAGCATCTCTTTGTCACCCATCGCAGTGTGCGTGTTTTTGATGTGATACTGGTGTTTTTGATCTATTAGATGCTTATTTAGCACATCTTTTACGCTTGAGGCGATACTTTCAAGCTCTGGATATTTTGAGCCAGGAAGCGTGCTTTGATCAATGATGCAAGTATTGCCCCATTTATCTGGATTTTCGTCTTTGTTTATAAATTTATCTCTGTAATATCCGCTTCCATCGTGTAAATTTAAGATAAGTGTGACGTTTTTATTGGTGATGACGTCTTTTATCTTCATTACTGAATTATAGTCAGGATCGTTTTTATCGACATGGGCGAATTTTCTATTCATATCGCCTTTTGTACCGCGGCTTCGCTCGATGATGCTTGGAAAATTTAAATTTGGTACAACCCAAAGAGAGCCTTTTGTGATGTTGTAGTCAGTTGCTACGATCGAAGCTGCTAAAAATCCACCTGGCTCATCGCCTTGAATGCCACCGATTAACAACATCGTGTTTTCACTTGGCTCACCTTTTTTGATAAGCGCATAGTCTAAAGTATTGGCTAAACTAGCAGTGGCAAAGGTTAGTAAGAAAAGTAAAAATTTACGCATTAATATCCTTCGTAATGCTTTGTCTTTGGCAAAAGCAAATTTAAAACTATGCCAGTAACCGCGCCAAGCCCTATACCTGAAAATTTAACCGCTCCAAGGTCAAGCACCATGCCGCCGATGGCAAAGATAAAGATGAGGGCTACGATTATCATGTTTCTAGGGTCTGCAAGATCGACTTTGTTTTTTATAAGCGTCTCCATGCCAACGCTTGCGATGATGCCAAAAAGTAGCAGCATGATACCGCCGATGACTGGGGCTGGGATAGTTGAGAGTACAGCTCCTAGCTTGCCAACGAAGGCTAGCACGATGGCAGCGATCGCTGCAAAGGTCATGATCGCTGGATTATAAGCTTTTGTAAGGCTAACTGCGCCTGTGACCTCTGAGTATGTAGTGTTTGGCGGGCCACCAAAAAAGGCAGCAAGCGAAGTGGCAAGTCCATCTCCAAGGAGCGTATTTTTAAGACCTGGATTTTTTAGAAAATCTTCTTTTGTGACATTTGAGATAGCAAGCATATCGCCTATGTGCTCGATCGCTGGAGCTATGGCGATAGGTATCATATAAATGATCGCTTCAAACTCAAATTTTGGTGTGGTGAAATTTGGCATTCTAAACCAAGGTGCATTAAAGATAGGAGTAAAATCAACCATGCCAAAGCAGTAAGCTACGATGTATCCGACGATAATGCCAAGCAAAATAGGTATAAGCCTAAACATGCCACGTCCAAGCATCATTACTAAAATAGTAGCCACTAGCGAAATGCCAGCGACGATCATCGCCTCATTTTGAGTATAAATTTCAGTGGCCGATGTTGCCATTTTGACGGCATTTGGAGCAAGGATAAGGCCTATTGTCATGATGACCGGCCCAACGACAACTGGAGGCAAAATTTTATGCAAAATTTTCTCTCCGCCAAATCGAACCACAAGGCTTAAAACAACGTAGAAAAATCCAGCAAATATAACTCCGCCCATCGTCACGGCTATGCCCCATTTTTCGATACCGTACTGAAGTGGTGCGATGAAGGCAAACGAGCTTGCTAAAAAAATAGGCGGAACATTTTTTCTAGTGATTAGCTGAAAAAGTAGCGTACCAAGACCGGCCGTAAAGAGAGCTACGTTTGCATCTAATCCCGTAAGTATCGGCACTAATACCAGTGCACCAAAAGCAACAAATAAAAACTGAACACCAATTAAGCTTTGTTTAGGGTCAAATTTATAGCCCTCATACCTTTGCATTTAACATCCTTTTTGCGTAATTTCTAACTTCTTTATCAGCTTCAAAAATTTCATCTTGACTCCTGATCTTTAAATTTCTAAATTTTTTTACTGAGCCTAAAATCAGCCTTGAGATATCCAAAAATGAGCATTTTTTCTCTAAAAAGCTAAATACTCCAACCTCATTTGCAGCATTTATCATTACACCTAGATCAGGGTTTGCTAGGACCTCATCTTTTAATGAAAAGACTGGATATTTTTTATGACTGATTTTATGAAATTTAATGTTTTTAAGATCAAGTAAATTTGCGTGTGGAACGATATTTTCACTAATATTTTCAAACATAGCATGAGCTATAGCTAGTTTCATATCAGTGCATGAGAGGTGCATAGTGCTTGAGCCGTCTATAAATTCAACTACGGCGTGTATCGCAGAAGTTGGCTCTATCACAGCCTCGATCTCCTTGATGCCATAAAGCCAGTAAGCCTCCATCACCTCAAAAAGCTTATTTGTCATCGTTGCGCTATCAATGGTGATCTTTGCGCCCATATCCCAGTTTGGGTGTTTTAGTGCGTCACTTGGCGTGGCGTCTTTTAGAAATTTGATTGGTTTTTTGTAAAAAGCACCGCCACTTGCTGTGATGATAAGTCTTTTTGGTGCAGTTTTATTTTCAAGTAGAAATTTAAGCCCAAAATGCTCGCTGTCTATTGGTAAAATTTCTCTAGTTTTTAGAAATTTGCCGCCAACAACAAGGCTCTCTTTGTTTGCAAGCGCAAGCCTTTTGCCAAGAGCTTGTGTCTTTAGACTAGGGGCGAGGCCGGCAAAGCCAACAAGGGCGTTTATTACCTTTTTTGAGTTTGAAATTTCTAGCATTTGTAGTAGCCCAGTTTCGCCAAAAAAGATATTTTTAGCTTCTATGTTTTTTACATTTTTAGCTAGCTTTTCATCGCCTACGCAGACAAATTTTGGCTTAAATTTTAAGATTTGCTCATTTAGCAAACCTACATTTTTAACGCAGCTTAACGCCTCAACCTCTACACCAAATTTTTCGCAAAGATTGAGGGCGTTTTTGCCGATTGAGCCAGTTGAGCCAAGTATTACCACGAGAGCGACCAAAGTAGGGCGACTACGCCAAATAAATAACCATCTATCCTATCAAGCATGCCACCGTGTCCTGGGAAGAGCGAACCACTATCTTTGATGCCGCAAAGTCTTTTTAAGTAACTCTCAAACAAATCTCCCCAAACTGCAAACACGCAGACTAAGAAGCTTGAGAATAAAATTTGGAAAAATCCTTCAGTTACAAAATTTCCAACAATGCAGCCAATCACTGTGCCTATCGCCACACCGCCTGCTGCACCTTCGATTGTTTTGTTTGGTGAGCTTGGGCTAAATGGATGTTTGCCAAACATTTTGCCAACAAAAAATGCACCGCTATCGCTTGCAACTACGCTTAAAATAAGCCATACAAGATAGCCTACGCCATACTCTGAGTAAAGCATCCACATCATAAAGATCGGCGTGGTCGGATAGACAAAAGGTGCGACTAGCTTTAAATTTTCACTTTTTATGTGAGCTAGGATCGAAGCAACTAGCATGATAGCAAGGATCGCTATGAATATTGGATTTGTAAAATATGTAAGCACGTAAAAAGCAAGCGCGGCAAAAACTAGCTGTTTGTGATCGATATTATAAAGCTTGAGCGACTCATTAAATGCGAAATAAAGCACAGCGCCGAGCAAGATAAAATTTAAAATATAATTATCAATAAAAAAAACTACCAAAATAGCAACAAACATCAAAACGCCAGTGATTATGCGAGATTGCATATCCTCTCCTTAAAATCGTTATTTCGCTGTAATTATAACACTTAAATTTTAGACGGCGTTTAGGTGATAAAATTTTAATAATTAACTTCTACAGATGGGTGAAATTTGCTTTTTGGTTTATTGGTCTAAGATTTATTTAAGAAACTTAATAAGTATTTATTGAAATTAAATTATATGTTAATGGCACCTTTTTATAATCTCCGCACGAAAATAAAAAATAAGGAGAAAACATGAGAAATGTTAGCAAGGTTTACAATCCAAAAAGCTCGCACTGGGTGGGTGATGGATTTTTAGTATATCCGCTTTTTACACATATGGATGAAGTTGATAAAGGAACGAATCCTTTTTGATGCTTGATTATGCAGCACCGCAGTATTTTGAGCCAAATAATGGACAACCTCGTGGCGTTGGCGAGCATCCGCACAAAGGTTTTGAGACGGTAACTATCGCTTATGCTGGTGAGGTTGAGCATAGAGACTCAACAGGTGGTGGTGGCGTCATAAAGCAAGGTGACGTGCAGTGGACGACAGCTGGTGCAGGAGTAACTCATCAAGAATTTCACTCAAAAGAATTTAGTCAAAAAGGTGGGCTTTTTGAGATGGTGCAACTTTGGGTAAATTTACCAAAAGCACATAAAAATACGCAGCCTAAGTATCAGCACCTACCAAAAGAGCGTATCTTAGTGGTTAGTATAGGAGACGGTGAAGCTAGGATAATAGCTGGTGAGTATGAGAACACAAGGGGTGCTGCAAGTACATTTACGCCGCTAAATGTCTGGGATATAAGCGTAAAAGAAGATGGTAAGATAACGCTAGACTTACCAGTAAGCCACAATCTAAGCTTGGTCGTCTTGCGTGGCAATGTGATAATAAATAACTCACAAAAAGCAAGTGAAACACAACTAGTAAGGTTTGAAAACGCTAGCGGTGCAGTAATCATAAAAGCTATGGGTGGTGAGGCAAAGATACTACTTCTCTCAGGTGAGCCGATAGATGAGCCAGTAGTAGGATATGGACCGTTTGTGATGAATACAAAAGAGGAGATTAATCAAGCAATTGATGATTATCGCAGAGGAGAATTTGGGCAGATACCGGTGGAAAACTAAATAAAACGCACGTGGTTAAGGCCGCGTGCATATTTTAGAAATTTTGTTATTTTTAGTCTTGTTTTATTTGTAAAGCTTTGTAAGATAGAGTCTTGCTAAGCTTTACAAAAGTAAAATCTTAAAAATTAAAGCGTTTTTGTATAAATTTAATGATGCCACAAAGCTTGCTTTTACTGTTTTGTTTTAAAATTTAAATAGCAAAAGATAATTTCAAATCAACGCCTTAAAAATTATTTTCCTCAAAAAAGTCGGTATCGATTTTGCAAATTTCATATATTTGGCTTGTCTGAACTCCGACTTTGTATTTTATCATTAGCTCTGCAAGCTTGTCGCCGTCTATCAAAACCACACTAAAATTTTGATTGTCTTTAGCGAAATTTTCAGCTTCTTTGGTAAATTTTGTTGTAGTGATAAAGACGCCTTTTTTGGTATTTTTATTTGAGATGGCGCCGATAAACTGCTGAATCTCTGGCCTACGGATATTACTGCCGTCTTTGTATCTTTTTGCTTGGATATAAATTTTAGAAAGCCCAAGTTCATCTTCGTCTATGATGCCATCTATTCCGCCGTCTGGGCCTTTATTTGTGAGATTTCCAGCTCCATAATTCATCTTTTCAAGTAGCTTTGTTACAAGGTATTCAAAAAATCTTGGCTCTTTTTCTAAAATGCTAGATAAAATTTCACTTTTTAGCTCTTCTTTTATCTTGCAAAGCGCTTCATCTATATTGTCATCTGGGGTGTTTTCCGTGGCTTCTTTTTTCTCTTGCCTTATCTCTTGTTTGTAAATTTCATCGTACCAAGTGAGAAATTTGCTCTTTTTGTCCTTGCTACTTACTAGCTCTTTGCCAAAATTTGTTATAGCAAATAGGCTTCTACCAACTTTTTGAAGCGGCACTTTTTCTGGCCTTGATTTTATTTGAGCTGTTGTAGCCAGATAGGATAAAGCCCAGTCGGTACGATTTATATAAGTTGGAGTTCCTCTTTTTATTTTTTGCAAAAGATCTTCGTCTTTTAGCTTAAAATGCTCAATTATAAATTTAGAAATTTCAGCTCTATTTGCCTCTTTCTTTTGTGCGACAAATTCCAAAATAGGTAGCATCATATCTTTATAGCTTGGCAACATTTTATATCCTTAAATGAAGCAAATTTTTGAAATTATATAAATTTTTTGGCTTAAAAGCTATAATCAAAACATGAGAAGTTTTGGTCTAACAAATTTTCTTTTAGAAAATATTAGCTTATTTGTAAATACCTTTGCTACGATATTTGCACTAATTTTTTGCTTTGTTTCTGGTGTTGGAATCGTCTTTATATTTATCGCATTTCCACTTGGTTATATAATGGGCGCACTCTTATCAATCCCATTTTTGATATTTTTATTTTTCTTATTTGTATCTATTGATATCTTTATTATGCCTTTTGGCATCTATTTGCAATCTTTTTTAATAAATTTAGAAGTAAATTTGGGGCTTTTACAGCCCCTTTGCTACTTTATAGCAGCCATTTTTCTACGCATATAAGCTATGCGGCTTTGAAGTGGTAAGTGTTTAGGGCAGTTGTC
Organism: Campylobacter concisus; assembly: GCF_002165775.1. Classification (NCBI taxonomy): domain Bacteria; kingdom Pseudomonadati; phylum Campylobacterota; class Epsilonproteobacteria; order Campylobacterales; family Campylobacteraceae; genus Campylobacter; species Campylobacter concisus. The sequence continues at coordinate 24,003 of NZ_NDYP01000009.1, forward strand.
TTCACAGCCTAGCAAAGTCATACAGCCAAACACGCCGTCATCGTCGCCGATAAGCTCATAAAAGTCCTCGTCGGTTCGTTTATCAAGCGCGTCGATTTTAAACCTAGCTACGCGGTTAAGTCCGACCGCACCGATGAAATCAGGCCTCATAATAGCCGTACCGCACGCAGCTACGCAGATACCGCATTCGATGCAGCGGTCAAGCTCAAATACCTCTTGCGCCACTTCAGGTTCAACCTTTTCCTCAAGCTTAGAGATATCTGTCTCGTGATCTGTGTGTATCCAGCTCTCCACACGCCTACTCATCGCATTCATCCAGTTGCCGGTGTCTACGCTTAGGTCTTTTAAAAGCTTAAATACTGGCAAAGGCATAAGCTCGATTACCCCGCTTTCAAAATCCTTAGTAAGAGTTCTACAAGCTAATCTTGGCTTACCATTTACAAGCATGCCACAACTTCCACAAATTCCAGCACGACAAACAAAGTCAAAGCTAAGATCTGGATCAAATTTCTCGCGAATCATATTTAACGCGATAAATAATGTCATGCCATCAGTCTCTTCTAGCTCGTAGGTCGCGAAATGCGGTTTTGAAATTTTGCTTAACGGATTATATTTAAATGCTTTTATGGTTATTTTTCTACTCATATCCTATTCCTGCTCTTTCGTTTGGTGCTTTATATTTTGGTTGAAGATCATAGTGCATTAAAGCCTCTTGAATTTCTTGTCTGCTCTTACCTTCAGCTTGCATTTTCTCACGAATTTCATCAACCTCTTTTTGGCGGATGGCACTATCTGGATGCTCAATAATATTACCTTTCGCACCATAGCCTCTAAATGCTGGCGGCATCTCCATTTTCATAATATCAAGTGGCTCATACACGATAGTCGGTAGCGTATCGCCCTCTTTCCAGCTAGTTAGAGTTCTGTTTAGCCAGTTTAGGTCGTCGCGTTTCGGATAGTCCTCGCGGCAGTGCGCTCCGCGGCTCTCAGTGCGATCAAGCGCGCCTTTTGCGATACAAAGGGCTAGTTTTAGCATCTTCGGTACTCGGTAGGCTTCCTCAAGCTCAGGGTTGCCAAATAGCGCCTTGTTTGTGACTTTGACGTCCAAAGATTGTTTATAAAGCTCTTCTAGCTCTTTTACCGCTACGGCTAGACCTTCGCCAGTTCTAAAGATCGCTACGTGCTCCCACATGATGTCTTTCATCTTGTTTTTGATCTCAAATACGTTAAATTTGCCCTCTTTTTCGACAAGGCTCTTTAGGTAGTCTTCCTCTTTTTTAACGAATTTTTCGATATCTGCGGTATTTATATCTATCTCGTGGCTGCCGCAGTAGTCGGCAAAATAATCGCCCACGATCATGCCTGCGACGACCGTTTCAGAAACGGAGTTGCCTCCTAGACGGTTAAATCCGTGCATATCCCAGCATGCTGCCTCGCCGGCGCTAAATAGACCAGCTAGCGTCGGGCTCTCGCCTGTAGGCTTAGTCTTGATGCCACCCATTGAATAGTGCTGCATAGGAAGAATTGGAGCCCAGCCTTTGCCACGTTGGCGTCCGTTTTCGTCGGTATATACTTCTGTGTCGGCAGGGTCGATGCCGTTAAAGATTTCGCAAATTTCTTGAACGTCGCGTAAGTTTTTCTCGATGTGCTCGCGTCCTAGGATAGAAATATCTAGCCAAACGTGATATCCGTACGGGCTAGGTACACCTTTACCAGCGCGGATATGCTCCATGATACGACGACTTACGACGTCGCGGCTAGCTAGTTCTTTTTTCTCAGGCTCGTAGTCTGGCATAAAGCGATATCCGTCCACGTCGCGTAAAATTCCACCGTCGCCGCGGCAACCTTCTGTTAAAAGAATGCCTGATGGAACGATCGGAGTTGGGTGAAACTGAACAGCTTCCATGTTGCCAAGCTGAGCTACTCCGGTCTCAAGTGCGATGGCCGCGCCGATACCCTCGCAAACTACGGCGTTTGTAGTGTGTTTATAAACCCTGCCGTAGCCGCCTGTAGCTATTAGTGTGCCTTTTGCGACGTATGCCGTGATCTCGCCGTTAACTAGATCGCGAACGATCGCGCCGTAACAGCGGTTGTTTGCGTGGATTAGCGCGATAGCTTCTTTTCTGTCATGAATTTCGACGTTGTGCTTTAGAGCTTCGTTTGCTACGGCAAAAAGCATAGTGTGACCGGTGGCGTCGGCCGTAAAGCATGTTCTCCATTTTTTAGTTCCGCCAAAGTCGCGAGAGTGGATAAGTCCGTGGACCTCTTCTTTTTCTACGATAGTCGTTTTTTGAGCGTTGATGATAGCGCTTCTCTCGCCTTTTGTTATACGAGTCCAAGGCACGCCCCAAGCCGCTAGCTCGCGGATCGCCTTAGGCGCGGTTTGACAAAACATACGCGCAACTTGCTGATCGCAACCCCAGTCGCTACCTTTTACCGTGTCGGCAAAGTGTACGTCCTCGTTGTCGCCTTCGCTCATTTTTGAATTTCCCAAAGAGGCTTGCATACCGCCTTGCGCAGCTGCAGAGTGCGAGCGTTTTACAGGTATTAGGCTTAAAACGACGGTGCTTAAGCCCTTTTCTCCAGCAGCCACAGCAGCTCTAAGACCAGCTAGACCACCACCAATTACCAATGCATCATAATATTTTACATTCATCTTCTAGCTCCTTTTTAATGGCTGATCCACACGAAATCGGCGATTAGCGCAATTATAGCAAGTATGCCATAAACGGCAAATACAATTGTTTTTGCCTTATTTCTTTTGGCAAACATTTCGTGCTTATTTGCACCATCAATGCTTATCCATTTGACATACAAGCGGTACATACCGATACTAGCGTGAACGACCATAAAAACAAGTAGTGCGAAGTAGAAAATTTCTAGTTGATGAAATGCAGCCGCTGATTTGTCGGCAGTAATATGTCCGCCAAAGACTATATCCACTAGATGTGCGCTGGCTGCGAAAAATAGAGCAAAACCGGTTAAAAACTGAAACCACCAAAGCGTAGTATCAAGGTGCTTCATGCGGTCTTTGTGGCCTCTAAACATTAGATATTGTCTGTAGTTTGCTGGAAATTTTCTCATAGCTAAAAATGCATGAGCGATAAAAATGGCAAATATTACCGCGGCAATAACGTTAGTAATCCACCAAGTAGCCTCGCCGAATAAAAATTTAGCCTCCGCAAACCCTACGACAGCGTTAAATGCGTCTTTGCCAAGTAGTATAGTAGAAGTAAAAACCATATGGCACAATATAAAACAGGCCAAAATAAACCCTGTAATACTTTGCCATCTATCCCAAGCGGCTGGAGTGCGACTTTTTTTGTCGTCCGACCGTTTTCCCAAAAAACCTTCTATAAGCCCGGTCATGAGCCCTCCTAAGAAATTTGAAATAAATTATCATTTCTTAATACTAATTTAAATATCAGCATTAATTGATAAAGCTAATCGTATCAGAAATTTACTTTAATGTTTTTTAAACGTTTACATTAAATTTTCGTAAATCTCTTAAAAAGCATAATATAAACAAAAATTCCAAAGCTACACATAATAAGCGATAAAATTTGTCCCATTGAAAGATCAAAAACAATAAAACCAAGCCCAGAATCAGGCTCTCTAAAGAATTCGCAAACAAATCTTGCAAAGGTGTAAAAAATGGCATAAAGTGCGATCAGCTCGCCATTAAATTTCTTAAATTTCCTATATAAAAATAAAATAATAAAAATAACTAAACCTTCTAAGAATGCCTCATAAAGTTGGCTAGGATGCCTTGGCTGGCCAAAAACATTTATCGCCCAAGGCACATCCGTAACTCGCCCAAAAAGCTCTTGATTTAAGAAATTTCCGACCCTGCCAAATGTATAGCCAAAAGGTATGCAAACGGCACAAAGATCAAGTAGCTGCCATAAATTTTGTTTATACCTTTTGCAAAATAGATATGTCGCAAGCAAAAAGCCAACTACTGCTCCGTGGTAACTCATGCCACGAATTCCTATAAACTCGCCGTTATGAAATGGATTAAAAATTTGCCAAGGTTGTGTCAAGTAGTAGCTTACTTCGCCTGAATAGACTAAAACCCAGCCAAGCCTAGCGCCTAAAATAACGCCTATTTCAACCCAAAAAAAGTAGTTATCCAAGAGCTGATTTGAGATTGTGATTTTATCTTTTTTAACGAGATACTTTGCCATGGCAAGCGCCAAAACAAGGGCTAAAATATACATAAGCCCATACCAGTGCACGCTAAAGCCAAAGATACTAAAGGCTACTGGATTAAAGTGGTTATAAATGTCGTTCCAAATTTCCATTTTTACTTTCTTTTTAAAATTTTTGCGATTTTACAATGATTTAGCTTTGATGAGCGAATAAGCTCTTGCTACTAAGCGCAAGGGCTAAAAATTTAAACTCGCTTGCTTCAAATTCTTTGCAAAATTTAAATAGCTCGGCAAACTCAGCCTCGTTTAAATTTACGCTCCAGATCGCTCCAGTGTCATTAAATTCTCTTTCAAACTCGCTTAAATTTGTAGTGGCAAAATAGTGCTCAAAGCGGCTCATCAGTGAGAATGGCGTAAAAAATTTGATCTCATCTTTTATCTCAAATTTCATCACGCCACTATCTTTTATGGCCTCATTTATCACCTCATTTACAGCCCCAGAGTAGGCTCTTACAAGTCCTCCAGTGCCAAGCTTTATCCCGCCAAAATACCTGACTATCAAGACACCAACATTTATTAGCTCAGCACCCCTTAGCGCGTTTAGGCTTGGCTGACCGCTAGTGCCCTTTGGCTCGCCGTCATCACTTTGATTTTCAACGATTTGTCCGTATTTGTTTAATTCCCTTGTTGCCCAAACTACATGAACGGCCTTAAAATGCTCCTCTTTTAGGCGTTCATGCAAGCTTTTAAACAAGCTTATCGGGCACAAAAATGCCAAAAAATTTGACTTTTTTATATCAAGCTGGGCTTTAAAAATCCTATCAATTGTCTGCAAATTTGCTCTTTTTTTAAAATTTTAAAAATCTTATCAATTTGCTAATTAAAGCCTTGTAAATTCAAACAAATTTATATTATTAAGGAAAAGATAGTAGAATTTTGCAATTTTTTACGAAGGACTAAAATGATACAAACTTGCCTATTTCCAGCGGCTGGATATGGAACGAGGTTTTTACCAGCTACAAAATCGCTCCCAAAAGAGATGTTGCCGATCCTTACAAAACCGCTCATTCACTACGGCGTTGATGAGGCACTTGAGGCTGGCATGGATAATATGGCATTTGTCACAGGACGCGGAAAAAGGGCGCTTGAGGACTATTTTGACATCAGCTACGAGCTAGAAAAAGAGATCGCAGGTAGCTCAAAAGAGTCGCTGCTAAGCGAAGTTAGAAATTTAATGAGTTCGTGTACATTTTCATTTACGAGACAAAATGCTATGAAAGGGCTTGGACACGCCATTTATACTGGCAAAACTCTAGTTCGAGATGAAGCATTTGGGGTCATTTTGGCAGATGATTTATGTATAAATGAAAATGGTGAGGGTGTGCTTTCGCAGATGGTTAAAATTTATGAAAAGTATCGTTGTAGCGTAGTTGCTGTGATGGAAGTGCCAAAAGAGCAGACCAAGTCTTACGGCGTTGTAAGTGGTAGATTTATAGAAGATGATCTTATAATGGTTGATGATATGGTTGAAAAGCCTGATCCTGCCGAGGCTCCGACAAATTTAGCGATAATCGGGCGCTACATCCTAACGCCAGATATTTTTAACATTTTAGAGCGAACAAAACCAGGCAAAAACGGCGAAATCCAGATCACAGATGCACTAAAAACGCAAGCAAAAGATGGTATGGTGCTAGCTTATAAATTTAAGGGCAAGAGGTTTGACTGCGGCAGTATCGACGGCTTTATCGAGGCTACAAATTTCTTTTACGAGCGAAGTAAATGATAGAGACTTCATTTAAATTTAACTTTGCAAGCAGCGACGTCATCGACTCTTATGCCAAACGCATAAACGACGAGTACGAAAGCGGCGAGATAGGCTACTACCACCTGCCAGCTCTTGGCCAAAATTTACTTGGCGAGATCGAGGAGTATGAAAAGGGGCTAGCTCATATCAAAAACGTCGTGCTAGTTGGCATTGGCGGCAGCAGTCTTGGCGTAAAGGCGCTAAAATCGATGCTTGAAGGTACAAAGGGGATAAAAAGAGAGCTATTATTTTTAGACAATGTCGATCCTTGCAGCTATAAAAGCACGCTTGATGGGCTAAATTTTGACGAGACTCTTTTTATAATAAGCTCAAAATCAGGCAATACGATCGAGACGATTACTATTTTTAAGTGCTTGCTCGATGACTTTAGGCCTCAAAATTTAGGCAAAAATTTCCTCATAATCACCGATCCAGGCACAAATTTAGAAAATTTTGCCAAAGAAAATGGCATTAAATTTTTTAACATCCCAAAAAACGTTGGCGGTAGATTTAGCGTACTAAGTGCGATAGGTCTTGTGCCTCTTGGTATCTGTGGCTACGATATAAAGGCACTTCTGGATGGCGCACTTGCTTGTAAGAAGCAATATATTGAGCAAAAAGATAGCTCCATAGTCGCTAAAGCTTACCACTACGCCACTAGCAGAAATGCTAGTATAAATGTCATTTTTAGCTATTGCGATAGATTTTTTGAATTTAACGACTGGTACGTGCAGCTTTGGGCGGAGAGCCTTGGTAAAAAAAGAGGCTATAAAAGAGTCGGCCTTACGCCAGTTGGACTTGTTGGCAGCCGCGATCAGCACAGCTTTTTACAGCTTATCATTGACGGCGTAAAAGATAAGAGCGTGACATTTATAAAGATAAAAGATCACGCAAGCGACGAGGCTATCCCAAATTTGAGCCTAAAAGGGCTTGAAGAGTGCGATTTTGTAGCAGGACTAAGCCTAAATGAGCTTATAAATTTGCAGTGCGACGCGACAGCTATGGCGCTGGTGCAAGAGGGCATAAGTGTCGATACGATCACGCTTGAGAGGCTTGATGAGTTTCATGCTGGCTGGCTCATTTTTTACTACGAGCTACTAACCTCGGCCACTGGTATCATGCTAGGCATCAATACCTACGATCAGCCAGGCGTTGAGATAGGAAAACGTATCTTAAAAACTATGCTTTTAAAGTAAAAATGAAAAAATTTCTACTTTTAGCTCTTTTTGCCACGCAAATTTTTGCCTTTTCGGCGAGTAAATTTGTAAATGACGCTAGGTCACAGATCGGCGTGACGCTAAGCTACGACCCAAGCTACGAAAAGCTAGCCTATCCTATAGGTGACGTGGATATCAAAAAGGGCGTTTGCACTGACGTTGTGGTAAGGGCGCTACGTCATCAGGATATGGATCTGCAAAGGCTCATTTTTGAAGATATGAGTAGAAATTTCGCAAGCTATCCTAAAAAATGGGGACTTAAAAAGGCTGATAAAAACATCGATCACAGGCGTGTTTTAAACATCGCTACCTATCTAAAAAGAAAAGGTTTTGAGGTGAGCGATAATAAATTTCTGCCAGGGGATATCGTCACATGGATGCTGCCAAGAAATTTACCTCACATCGGTGTGATCTCAGATAAATTTGAAGGCCAAACACCGCTTGTCATCCACAATATCGGCTCTGGCGTACAAGAAGAAAATATACTTTATAACTACAAGATCACAGGTCATTTTAGGCTAAAGTAGCAAAATGGCTTTTTAATCAAATTTTAGGCAAAATCGCAAAAAAATAAATTTAAGGAAAAATAATGTTAGAAGTTAGGGGACTTACTCAAAGATTTGCAAGCAGTTTGCTATTTGAGGATGTAAATTTAAAGCTAAATCGCCACAACAGATACGGACTAATCGGCGCAAATGGCGCTGGTAAATCGACATTTTTAAAAATTTTAAGCGGAGCTATCGAGCCAACTAGCGGCGAGATCATCATAGAAAATGGCCTAAAAGTTGGCGTGCTTGGGCAAGATCAGTTTGCGTTTGAAAATTTCACGCTCAAAGATGCGGTGCTTTATGGTAACAAACGCCTATATGACGCTGTCAAAGAGAAAGAAAAGCTCTATATGAGCGAGGAATTTACTGATGAGATAAATGAGCGCTTAAGCGAGCTTGAGATGATAAGTGCCGAAGAGGATCCAAGCTACGAGTATGAGACTAGGATAGAAAAAATTTTAAGCTCGCTTGGGCTAAATGAATTTGATAAGCTCATGAGCGAGGTTGAAAACTCAGATAAAGTTAAGGTTTTGCTAGCTCAGGTGCTATTTCCAAAGCCAGACATCTTGTTTTTAGACGAGCCAACAAACAACCTTGACATAGACGCGATCGCATGGCTAGAAAACGAGCTAAACCGCCATGAGGGCACACTTGTGGTTATCAGCCACGATAGGCACTTTTTAAATAGAGTTTGTACAAACATTTTGGATGTGGATTTTAGAAAAATTCGCGAGTTTTCAGGCAACTACGACGACTGGTATATGGCTGCAAATTTGATCGCAAAGCAGCATGAGATGGAGCGTGATAAGAAGCTAAAAGAGAAAGAGGAGCTGGAGAAATTTATCGCGAGGTTCTCAGCAAATGCGAGCAAAGCAAGGCAAGCAACCTCTCGCGCAAAACAGCTTGAAAAACTCGATATCGCCGAGATCGCAGTATCAAGCAGACGCGATCCTAGTATACTATTTCGTGCAAATCGCGAGATAGGCAATGAGCTAATAGAGCTTAAAAATGTAAGTAAGAAATTTGATGATAAAGTGATATTTGAAAACTTTAACTTTAAGCTCGAAAAGGGCGACAAGCTAGCCATCATTGGCCACAACGGCGTTGGTAAAAGCACGCTTTGTAAGATCATAATGGGCGAGATAAAGCCTGACGCAGGCGAAGTGCATATAGGTGCTACCATCGAGCTAGGATATTTTGCGCAAGATACGGTAAATAAGATAGATGGCGAGCTAAAGCTTTATGAGTACTTGCAAGATGCCAAAAACAAGGACATCGACGAGATTAGAAAGTGCCTTGGTAGGATGCTCTTTAGTGGCGCTGAGCAAGAAAAGGCAGTGGGCGCGCTAAGTGGTGGCGAAAAACACCGAGTAAGGCTAGCTCAGCTTATGCTTCATAGACCAAATTTACTTGTAATGGATGAGCCAAACAACCACCTTGATCTCGAGGCTATCATCGCGCTTGGCGAGGCATTTTATAACTTTAATGGCTCAGTTATCTGCGTGAGCCACGACAGGGAGCTGATAGACGCCTTTGCAAATAGAATTTTACATCTAAAAGGCAATGGCGAAGTGGTTGATTTTAAAGGCACATATGAAGAATACAGAGCAAATTTGGGGCTTGAGAGCTAAAATTTGTTATTCCTTGCTCCTGATTGTAGGGGCAAGATTAAAATTTATATTTACTACAAATTCTTACAAATATTAATCTAACCATATAAATTAAAAATAGCTTATAAAAATTATCAAAATCCAATAAAAAGACTTTATAAATAAGAAAGAAAATTAATAAGAAATTTCTAAAGTATTAGTAAGATTTGTAAAATAAAATTTATTAAATAATATTTTTATGATGCTTAGTTTAAGGGCTCTATTTAAAAATTTAATAAATTTACTTTGCAATATGGTGATATTTACTTAGTTTTTACTTTCTAAAGTAATATTAGAAATAAAATTTAACTTTATTTTTTATATTTTTGGATATAAAAAGTGTGATTTAATATTTATTTTATGCTATTTTTCTATATATTTATCTTTTAAGCTTAAAAATTTAAATAAATTTGAGCTAATTATGAGCTTTTTATATAATAAAAAAGTGATATTATTATTAAAATAACAATTTATCTAAGCTATATTATTAAATATAGCTTAAAAGCTACTATAAATTTTTTTCCAAAAGTCGTTTTATCTAGGCTAAAAGTCAAAGCTTAAAAAAAATAAGTAGTAATTAATATTTAAAATATTAAATATCTATATAATTTCATTAATACATTTTTTATAAGGAGAATGGTTATGGCAACCAGAAAAGAACACGATTTTATAGGTGAGTTGGAAATCTCTGACGATTTTTATTATGGTATCCAAACATTTAGAGCTACCGAAAATTTTCACATGAGCGGTAGAACACTAAAAGAGTATCCATACTTTGTAAAAGCATTTGCACAAATCAAAAAAGCAGCCGCACTTGCAAATAAAGAGGTTGGCGTTTTAGATCCTAAGATCGCTGATACTCTAGCAAAAGCCGCTGATAGAGTAATAGCTGGTGAGTTTTTGGATCAATTTGTGGTTGATATGGTTCAAGGTGGTGCTGGAACAAGTACAAACATGAATGCAAATGAGGTTATTACAAACATCGCACTTGAGAGCATGGGTCATAAAAAAGGCGAGTATCAATACATCCATCCAAATGATCATACAAACCTTGGACAAAGCACAAACGACACTTACCCAAGCTCAATAAAAGTAGCAACTTACGCAAAGCTTACTGATTTGCTTGCTGCTATGAATTTACTAAAAGACGAACTTGAGAAAAAAGCAAAAGATTTTAAAGATATCATTAAAATGGGTAGAACTGAGCTTGAGGACGCAGTTCCTACAACGCTTGGTAATACATTTAACGCATTTGCAAGCTACATTAAAAGCGATATCGAAAAGATAACAGCTGCGCGCGAGTCAATGACATATCTAAATATGGGTGCAACTGCGATTGGTACAGGTATTAACTGCCATCCTGATTATAAAAATGTAGTTGTTAAAAAGTTAAAAGATATCACTGGTGTTGATTTCAAAAAAGCTGATGATTTCATCGCAGCTACACAAGACACTGCAGACTTCGTTCACGTAAGTGGTGCGTTAAAAACTGCAGCTGTTAGACTTTCAAAAATCGCAAATGACCTTCGTTTGATGAATTCAGGTCCAAGATGCGGTCTTGGAGAGATAAATTTACCGCAAATGCAACCAGGCAGCTCAATCATGCCAGGCAAAGTAAACCCAGTTATCGCTGAGGTTGTAGGCGAAGCGTGCTATGAAGTAATCGGTAACGACGTAACTATCATGCTTTGCTCAGAAAGAGGCGAATTTGAGCTAAATGCATTTGAGCCAGGCATTGCTTATGCGTTATTTAACTCTATATTTATCCTTGAAAACGCGATGAAAACACTAGCTGAAAAAGCTGTAAGAAAACTAACAGCAAATCCTGAAGCTTGCTTAAAATCAGTTCTAGGCTCAGTTGGTATCGTAACAGCATTTAACCCATACATTGGCTATGAAAAATCTGCAAGTATCGCTAAAGAAGCCCTTCAAACTGGTAAAGCAGTTGGCGATATCTGCCTAGAGAGAGGTTATCTAAGCAAAGAAGAGATCGATAAAATTTTAGAGCCAAAAAATATGCTAAATCCAAGCATGGTTAGGTAAAGATTTAAGCAAAGTATTATTAAAAGCGTGTCAAAATTCTGGCACGCTTAAGTAAAAATTTTAGTTATAAAATTTAATAGAGGAGTTTTCAATGGATATTTCATTGATATTACAGTTGATCGTGCTTTTTGGTGCGATATTCTTGGGTGTTAGACTAGGCGGTATGGCTATTGGTTATGCTGGTGGCATTGGCGTCGTAGTTTTAACTTTAGGACTTGGATTAAAAGCAGGTAGTATACCTTGGGATGTTATTTTAATCATTATGTCCGTTATAGCTGCTATTACAGCGATGCAAGTAGCTGGTGGCCTTGATTATTTGGTGCAAATAGCTGAAGGGATACTAAGAAAACATCCAAAATATATAAATTTCTTAGCCCCAGTTGTCACTTACTTGCTAACTGTATTCGCTGGTACTGGACACACAGCATTTTCTATGATTCCAGTCATTACCGAAGTTGCAAAGACACAAAACATTAAGCCTAGCGCGCCTCTTAGTATAGCTGTTGTTGCTAGTCAGATAGCTATTACTGCAAGCCCAGTTTCAGCAGCGGTTGTATTTATGGCTGGTGAGCATGCTTTGGGTGGACTTGGCATTAGCTATCCATTACTATTAGCTATCTGGATACCTACAACTTTTATTGGTTGTATGCTAACAGCTCTTGTTATAAATATATTTTATAACCTTGATCTAAGTAGCGATAAAGAGTATCAAAGAAGACTTAAAGAAGGGCTAATCAAAGATGTTAAAATTGAAGAGAAAAAAGAGCTTCCAAAAGGAGCTAAACTATCTGTTTTAATATTCCTGGTTGGCGTTATCTCTGTCGTTTTATATGCTACTGCTATTAGTAAAAACGTAGGCTGGATAAAACCAAGCTATGTAACAGGTTATGAAAAAATTTATGAGACCAAAAGTCCAGATAAATTTAATGAACTTGTTGCAAAAGATATAAAAGTCAAAACTGACTCAACTACTAATGTAAAATATGTAGAAGATCCAGATAAACCTACAAAGGTGTTGGTATTAACTAGAGATAACGCTATTATGAGCTTTATGCTAGTTATCGCTACTTTAATCACACTAACTTGTGGCGTTAAAGTCGATAAGTTATTTAATACAGCTACATTTAAAAGTGGTATGACCGCGTGCGTCTGCGTGTTGGGCGTGGCATGGCTTGGAGATACTTTTGTGGTAAATCACACCGATGCGATCAAAAATTTTGCCGGCGATTTTGTTAAAGACTATCCGTTTATGCTAGCTGTTGCGCTATTTTTTGCTAGTATGCTTCTTTATTCTCAAGCTGCTACCGCAAAGGCACTTATTCCTACAGTTATAGCCGCACTTGGTCTAACTGCTGCAAATAACGGTGACGCATATATTTTAGTTGCATCATTTGCTGCAGTTTCAGCATTGTTTGTGTTGCCAACATATCCGACACTACTTGGAGCCGTTCAAATGGACGATACTGGAACAACTAGGATAGGTAAATATATATTTAACCACTCCTTTTTTATTCCAGGCGTTTTAGCTATTGCTTTTTCTGTCGCACTTGGATTTTTGATAGCTCCGATACTTTTATAAGTATTTTAAATCAAACTTAAGCCGAGATCTCTCTCGGCTTTTTAAATCCCTTTAAAATTTTTTAATTTCTATCCAAAATCCTTAATCAAGATTTTATATTCAAAATTTTTATAAGATCGCGTTAAAAATTATATTAATTAAATCTATCATTTTTAGAATTTTATTCATTTTGATATTAGAATACTCATTTTTTAAAACTAAAAATCTAAATATAAATATTAAGTAAAATTTAATTTTATTTTCAACTTTAAATACTAGAATAACTAAAGGCAAATATCTTTTAAAGGGAGAAAGATGAGCTTAAATAGACGATTATTTTTAAAATTCGGTGCTGGAGTTAGTATGGTTGCATCGTCCTTGCCGGGTGGTGCTTTAGAAAATGCTGCAAAGCAAGATGAGAAGTACGTCCGCAGCTTTTGCGAGATGTGCTCTTCAAGATGCCCTATCGAAGCAAAGGTCGTTGATAATAAAATTTGCTTCTTAAGCGGTAATCCAAAAGCTGGCGGTACGGCGACTTCGCTTTGTGCAAGAGGTGGCTCTGGTTTTAGTCAGCTTTATGACGAAAATAGAGTCAAAAAGCCTTTGATCAGGGTTGGAGAGAGAGGAGAAAATAAGTGGCGTGAGGCTAGCTGGGACGAGGCACTTGACCTAGTTGCTTCAAAAATGCTTGAGATCAAGCAAAAGTATGGCCCTGAAAGCTTTGTCTTTACCTGTAAAAGCTCGCAAACACATAAGCTAATGGTAAATTTTGCCTCAGCTTACGGCTCGCCAAACTGCTTTTCACACTTTTCGTGCTGTCCGATCACATATCAAATGGTCTGTGAGCAGATGTATGGCATAGCTAAGCTAAAAAGAGACTTTGCAAATGCAAAATACGTTGTAAATTTTGGCCACAATCTTTTTGAAGGCATCGTCATAGCTGATGCTAAAAAGCTTGCTAAATTTGCAGCTAAAAAAGATACAAAGCTACTTGTGCTTGAGCCAAGATTTAGCGTTGTAGCTTCAAAAGCTGATGAGTGGCTGCCAGTTAGACCCGGTACCGATCTAGCTTTTGTGCTAGCTATCATAAATACATGGATACAAAATGGCACTTACGATAAAGAATTTATAGAAAAATTTACAATTGGCTTTGATGAGATCGTTAAAAGTGTAGAGGGCAAAACGCCTGAGTGGCAAGAGGCGATCACTGGTATAAAAGCAAGTGATGTTAGGCGAATCGCTGATGAAATTTATAAAGCTGCCCCAAGAGTTATTTTTGATTTTGGGCATAAGACAACCACTACAAGAGCTGAATATATGCGAACAAAAGCCATCATGGTGGCAAATGCGATGATGGGTAACTGGGAGGTCAAAGGTGGTCTTTTTGGTGGCAAAAATGCAAAAACCTTTAACAAGCTAGTTGGCGAGGATAAATTTCCAGTTCTTAAAAATCCAGATGAGAAATTTAAAGTGCCAAAAGTCACTAGACTAGACTTCGCTGGCGAGGCTGGTAGGCATAAATTTGTAAGTAGAAAACATGGCGTTTTGATGGATATAAATGACGCTATCTTAAATGAAAAGCCTTACGCCATAAAAGGCTGGTTTAATATCCGCTTTAATCATCTAATAAATGTTGCTGAGACGATGAAGAGCATAGAGGCGATGAAGAAGCTTGATTTTATCGTGGTAAGTGATGTTTATCTAAACGATATGGCGACCTTTGCTGATGTCATCTTGCCTGAGAGTAGCTACCTAGAGCGCGACGAGGGCATAGAGGATAAGTCAGGTCTAAAGCCAGCTTATATGATAAGAAATAAAGTTATTGATCCAGTTGGCGACACAAGAGATGGGGCGTTTATCTTTAGAGAGCTAGCACGCCGCATGAAGATAGATGAGCTTTATACTTGGAACGACATACGTGAGTTTAGGATGCAACAAGCTGGCGGAGATGTAAATTTACTTGCTACGCTGGAAAAAGATGGCTTTATCACGTGGGATGAGCCGGGAATTTTGTTTAGAGAAAAGGGCATGATCGATAAATTTGTCGCTAAATATCCAGTCGCATCTAAATTTGTAGGCGAAAATGGTCTAATGGATGATATGGCTAAGCTTAAAACAAAAAGCGGCAAGATAGAGCTATTTTTACCTGATGTTGAAGCGCAGTTCGCAGGATATGGCGCGCTAAATGACAAAGATATGGATACATTTGACGGACATGATCTTTGTCTAACTTGTGGCAAAACGCCTATTCATACCAACGGCCATACTCAGGCGGTGCCGTCGCTTCATGATCTTATGAGTGATAGCCCTATCTGGATAAATCCAAAAACAGCTAAACGTAAAAATTTACGTGATGGCGATATGGTTGTGGTGAAAAATAAATTTGGCGAGCAAAAGGGCAAGCTCATGGTGACCGAGGGCATTAGAGAAGATACACTCTTTATCTATCACGGCTTTGGGCACATCACTCCAGCTCTTAAGAGTATAGATCACGTAGGGCTAAATACAAGCGTGCTTCTTAATCCAGCCGAAGGGCCAGTGGCTGCGACTATGGTTACAAATGTTGGCGTTAGCATAAGTAAAGCGTAAGGATAGAAAATGAAAAAATATATGATGATACATGATGAAAATTTATGCATCGGCTGTCAAGGCTGCTCGGTAGCTTGCAGAAGTGCAAACAACGTGCCAAGGGGACTTTACCGCGTGCCAAGGGGACTTTACCGCTTGCAGGTGCATGCGAAGATGAGTGGGACATTTCCAAATTTAAAGACTGACTTTTTACGTCAAAGCTGCGTTATGTGTGAAGATGCACCTTGTGTTGAGGTTTGCCCAACTGGAGCTAGCTTTAAAACGGCTGATGGCGTGACGCTGCTTGATCACAGAATTTGCGTTAGTTGCAAGTACTGCATCCTAGCCTGTCCATACGACGCTCGCTACGTCTTGCCAGATGGCGAGATAGGCAAATGCACATTTTGCTATGAGAGTAGGCTAGAAGAGGGCAAAGAGCCAGCTTGTGTTAGCGTCTGCCCTACCAATGCCCTAACTTTTGGCGACGTAAATGATGAAAACTCTAAAATTTCAAAGAAACTAAAAGAGAGCAAATACTACTTGCCAAAAGCGGAGTTAAACACAAAACCTTCACTTGCGATGATCACAAATACAAAAGGAGCACACCATGAATAACATGTCAGGAAGCCTAGCTCAATACACAGAAATTTACTGGGGCTGGCCGATAGCTTTTTATCTATTTTTAGCAGGACTTAGTGCGGGTGCTAGCATCGTTGCTGTGCTCATTTCAAAAAAGTATGGCAAAGAGAACTACTATTTTAAAGCAGCTGCTCTTATCGCTCCAGTGGCGATCGTCCTTGGACTTGCTCTTTTGGTGCTTGATCTTGGCAAGCCGCTTAGCTTTTACTGGATCTTGTTGCTTTATAACTTTGACTCAGTTATGTCAATAGGCGTTGCACTACTTTTAGTTTATACGCCTCTTAGCGTTATATATGCAGTTGGTGCATTTAAAAACGAGATTGCATTGCTTAAAATTCCTCTTTTTGATGTGGTTGCAAATTTTGCTAGCAAGCTTTCAAGCCTACTTGAAATTTTGCTTTTTATCCTAGGCATTGGCGTTGGTGCATATACAGGCTTCTTGCTAAGCGCAGCTCACAAGATCGCACTTTGGAACACACCAGTTTTACCAGTATTATTCTTGGTGTCTGGCTTAAGCTGTGCTGGTGCATTTACATTATTAATCGGTGTACTAAAAGATAAAGAGAAAAAACATAACGATGCTGCACACTATTTATTAAAATTTGACTTTTTTGCGATTATAGTTGAGTTTTTACTTATAGTTGTACTTTTTGTACTTGTTTCAAATGCAAGTGCAAGCGGCGCAAATACAGTTGCTAGTGCACTCAGTGTAAATTCTCTTGGTTTGATGTTTTATATAGGTGTTATTGGTTTTGGTATGGCATTGCCTATCATTTTGGATTTAAGCGTTTTAAAGGTGCATGATTTTAAACGCGAATTTGCCGTGATCAACGCGCTATTCGTAATATGTGGCGTCTTTTTGCTAAGGTGTTACATTGTCTATGCGGGGCAAATTTTTATTTAATGCTTAAAAAATAATTTTAATTTTGAATTTACCTATTAAATATTACAATAGGGCTAAATCTTAATAAGACTTATTTTTTAGGAGAGAGATTTGAAAATTTTACTTTTAGAAGATGATTTAGGGTTTCAAGAGAGCGTCTGTGAGTTTTTACAGACGCTTGGTTATGAAGTTACAGCGGTGAGCGATGGACAAGAAGCGTGTGATCTGATAGAGAAAAATTTCTATCATCTTTTTATACTTGATATAAAAGTACCTGGTGTAAATGGACATGAAGTTATCAAGTATATAAGAAGTCTAAATCCAAACGCTCCTATCATGATAACAACATCTTTAGTTGATATAGGCGATATGGCTATTGGCTATGAGCTTGGCTGTAACGAATACCTAAAAAAGCCATTTGAGCTTGCTGAGCTTAAATTTAGAGTAGCTGAGCTTATGAGAAAATACTATGGAACTGACGATAAAAACATAGTAAAGATCAATGACGAATTTAGCTTTAATCTAAACAAGCGTGCGCTATTTAAAAACGGCAAAATGGTCGATCTTAGCGCAAAAGAAGTCGCACTTGTTGAGTGTCTAGTTTCACATCTAAATTCTTACGTCAGCATGGAAGAGCTAAGAGATCTTGTCTGGAACGATAAAGAGATAGAAGGCGCTGATATCAGAATGCACGTTTTAAAGATAAGAAACAAAACAACTAGTGACTTTATCACTTCAAAGAGGCGTATAGGCTACAAGATAGATGCACAAGAGCTTTAAGATCCAGATCATAGCGACATTTGTGATAATGTCGCTTTTTTGTTTTCAAAGCTTTGTGATCTTAAATTTAAGCCAAAAAAATAGCACTTCAAAAGCTCTTTTTGGTGCGATGAAGCATGAAACTATTATCAAAAATTCATTTTTAAAAAATGAAAATATAACTCCTTCTTTAAAGTATAAATTTGCAATCTATGATGTAAATTTTAATCCAATTATTTCAAATCTCGCCAAGCAGCCAAGTAACTTTAAATTTGTAACACTTGAAGAAAATGGCTTCTTGTTTTATAAAAGTTTTTTTATAAAGGATAAAACGCCTTATTATATTGTCGTTGAAAAAGAGCTTGATAATGAAAAAAGTATATTTCTAGCGGCACTTATGCTCCTTGTCATCCTTGTGGCTGTGCTTTTTATCGTATATTTCTTATATCTAAGCAGCGTTAAGCCCTATAAAGAGTTTCAAAAATATATGAACAATTTCTTTAATGACGCCATGCACGAGCTAAAGACCCCACTTGGCGTGGCTGGCATGAACCTTGAGATGCTTGGACTTGAAAACAAGTATATAACCCGCATCAAAAACGCTTTAAAACAGATGCAAATAACCTACGAAGATGTTGAGTATTTTATAAAGCGTGGCTACATCAAATTCTCAAATGAGCGGCTAAATTTAGGCGAGTACGTGAGTGAAAGGGTGAAATTTTTACAAAGTGTGGCAGATGTCAAGCACATAGTTATAAATACAAATTTGGTAGATGATGCCTATATCATACTAAGCAAAGTAGAGGCTCAACGTATCATTGATAATACGATTACAAACGCTATAAAATACAGCCAAAAAGAGAGCGAGATACTAATAAATTTAAGCTTTGAGGATGAGCGCATAAAGCTTAGTGTGCAGGACTTTGGCAAGGGGATAAAGGACGTCAAAAAGGTCTGGAAAAGATACGTCAGAGAGGATGAAATCCAAGGTGGCTTTGGTCTCGGGCTAAATATCGTCAGTGAAATTTGCCAAAAACATGAAATTACATACGGCGTTGATAGCGTCTACGGCGAGGGCAGCACCTTTTATTATAAATTTAAACGAGCTTAAATTAAGCATAAAAGCGTAAAATGAAGCCTTAAATTTAGAAGGAAAAACTTTGGATAGAATCGTTGAAATCGAAAAAGTAAGCTTTGAAAATGACTTTGAAGTCTCGCTTAGACCGACAAAATTTGAAGACTACATCGGACAAGAAAAGATCAAGCAAAATTTAGATGTCTTTATAAAAGCAGCCAAAAAGCGAAATGAGTGCCTAGATCACGTGCTATTTTACGGCCCTCCAGGACTTGGTAAAACCACCCTTGCTCACATCATCGCAAACGAGATGGGTGTAAGTATCAAAATGACCGCAGCGCCGATGATAGAAAAGAGTGGCGATCTTGCGGCGATCCTTACAAATTTACAAGAGGGCGACGTGCTTTTTATCGACGAGATACACCGCCTAAGCCCAGCTATCGAGGAGGTGCTTTACCCTGCTATGGAGGACTTTAGGCTAGACATTATAATTGGCTCAGGGCCGGCTGCCCAGACTATCAAGATAGACCTGCCAAAATTTACACTGATTGGCGCAACTACGCGTGCTGGCATGATCTCAGCGCCTTTAAGAGACCGCTTTGGAATGGACTTTAGGCTGCAGTTTTACACAAGCGGCGAGCTAAGCCGTATCGTACAGATCGCATCAGCCAAGCTTGGTAAAGAGTGCGACAAAAACGCCTCACTTGAGATCGCCAAACGCTCACGTGCCACGCCAAGGATCGCTCTTAGATTATTAAAGCGAATTCGTGACTTTGCTGAGGTAAATGACGAGCAAATCATCAGCCACGAGCGTGCAAAAGAGGGACTTAATGCGCTTGGTGTAAATTCGCTTGGATTTGACGAGATGGATATTAGGTATTTAGAAATTTTGATGCAAGCAAGGCGCCGTCCTATGGGGCTTAGTACGATCGCAGCGGCACTTAGCGAGGACGAGGGCACGGTTGAGGACGTCATCGAGCCATATCTGCTTGCAAATGGTTTTATCGAGCGCACTGCAAAGGGCAGGATCGCAAGTGCGAAGTGCTTTGAGACCTTTAATGTCAAGATCGACATCGAAAAAAGGCTTTTTGAGTAGCAAAATTTGAATTTGGAGCAAAAATGGGCGAGCCACATCTTTGTCCTAAGTGCAAGCAAAGGACGATTTACTTTGATGGGATCTGCTATGATTGCAGGCAAAAAGAGAAGCTGGAGTTTTATCAAGGTTTAAGCGAGACTGAGATTAAACAAAAGCTAAAAAACGTCCTAGCCCACACAGACGAGATAGGCAAATACGATGAAATTTATAGTGATCTTGTTTATATTTTCTACCTGCACGGAATTTGCGACGAGCAGATAATAAGAGAAGTGACCAAAGAGTGTGAATACTACCCGTTTGAAATTTACAAAAACGCCCCAAGTGATGTAAGAGATGAGCTCATAAATAGTCTAAATGGCGCTGAAAATACCGTAAAAATAAATCACATCCTTTGCGCACTTGCATGGCATGGCGATGAGGTGGTGAGGGAGCTATTTTTTAAGCTCTATAATGCGCCAAAGCCTTGGAAGGCAAAGCTTCATGTCGATACTGACGTATACGCTAAGGTTGCTGGCTGGAGCTTTGATAGTAGTGGCAAGAGAAGAAGCCTAGTTTTTGATAGGTGTTTTACATGTGGGCCAAGCCAAAACGCAGATGCAAGCATTAAATTTAAAGCACTGAGTGATGAAAAATGTAAATTTTGTAGCGGCGAGATGCTGGAATTCACCATCAAAAAGGAGAGCCTAAAGAGAATTGGGCTAGAGCTTAAAAACGATGCTGTGCTTAAATTTTGCCCAACATGCGTTGGCCTTGTGCAGTATTTTTGCCAAAATGATGGCAATAATGTGCAAACAGAGGTAGTAGGCGAGGGTGAAGTGAGGACTATTTAAGAGATGCTGTGGCAACGCTCGATGGGCAAAATTTCGAGCTAGCTAGCGAGGTTTGCGCTCACTACTCATATATGATAGATAGCGAAATTTTGCTTGGTGGATATCCGCAGTGGGAGCAAGATGCTGAGCATTTAAAATGTCCAAAATGTAGCAAAAGCATGAAATATCTAGCACAAATTCCTCTTGGAAGTCTAGTAGATGGCGAGGGAACTATATATGTTCAAATATGTGATGAATGCGAGATCGTCGGGACAAATTTTCAGTGCACGTAAAAGGCTAAATTTATACGAGCTTTTGAGCTAGAAATTTTACGTAAAATTATAAATTTATCTAAATTTATTAAGCGTCAGTAGCATGCTAAAAATGCCAAAAGCCTAGCCACACTTGCTAGCTTTGCAAGCTTGATGGCAAAGAGATTGAGCAAATTTGGGAAGCAAATGAGCAGCTTTGATAAATTTGCTATAATTACCCCATTTTAAGGGAGCGAGATGAACAATAGACTATTTTTTGGAATTTTTGTATTTTGCGCTTTAGCTTTGGTGGTCTATCTTTTTAAACCATATCTGCTTGATATTTTTATCGCAGCACTGCTTGCTGTCGCGGTTTCAAATGTCCAAATCGCATTTTTATCGCTTACCAAAAACCGCAAGACGCTTTCATCGGCTCTTACCACATCTGTGCTTCTTTGCTTATTTATCGCCCCACTTCTTTATGCGGTGGTTGAGATCGCAAAATACGCAGCTGGCTTTGATATAAACAATGTCACAAAGACTATCGAATTTATTAAAAATTATGATTTTAGGATGCCTGAGTCGATAAATTTTTTAGAGCCAAAGATAAAAGAATTTATCGGCGGACTTGATATTAAAATGCTTTTTTCTCAACTTGCAACAAATCTTGCAAGCCTGGGTAAGTTAAGCCTTAAATTTGGCGTTGATATGATTATTATTTTGGTCTTTTTCTTCTTTTGCAATCTTTATGGCAATGAACTAATCAGCTATCTAAAATATGCACTTCCGCTAAAGCAAGATGACACAGAGTCTATTTTAAGCGAGGTTGGTAACGTGATGAGTGTCGTTTTTTATTCAACCATTGCAAATATGATAATCCAAGGCTTTTTATTTGCTATTGTCACAAGCTTTTACGGCTATGACGGCGTGCTAACTGGCATCTTTTTTAGCTTTGCTTCACTAATCCCAGTTGTTGGCGGTATTTTGGCGTGGGGGCCTATTAGCATTTATGAGTTTGCAAATGGCAACACAGCAGCAGCGATAACTATCGCAATTTATACGATCGTAGTGATCTCATTTGCAGCTGATACGCTTTTAAAGCCACTTGTTATTAAATTTATAAACTCAAAGCTAGTCAAAATACCAACAAAGATAAATGAACTTCTTATATTCTTTGCGATGCTCGCAGGTATCACGACATTTGGGTTTTGGGGTGTGATCCTTGGACCAGCAATCGTGACATTTTTTATCTCGACTATCAAGCTTTATACGCTTTTAAGAGAGAGAAATTTTGTATAAAAATAGGAACAAATATGATCTATGAAGATAAATTTATAAAAATTGAGCGTGAATATAACGAACTTCCATGGATAAAAATTTTTACCATTAAGCCATTTCGTGAGCTAAGCGATTGCGATGAAGCGAGTAGGGCAAGGCTATTTGAAGCGATGCTTATAAGTGAAAAGGCGATGCTTGAGTTTTATAAACCAACTAAAATAAACATTGCAAGCTTTGGAAACTACGTGCCACACGTGCATATTCATGTCATTGCTAGATTTAGTGATGACGCATTTTTTCCAGATAGTGTGTGGGCAGCTGCTAAGAGAAAAAGCGAGCTTGTGTTGCCAGAAATTGATAAATTTGCAAAATTTTTAGAAGAAAAGTTAAGGGCTAGTTTTGAATAAATATAAAAAATATTTTAATTTCTATATCGTTTTTATCTTTATTATAGTGCTTGGAGGACTTTTTTACTTTCTTTATAGCTCTTATATGGCTGAAAAGATGCAAAATAATATGCGAGTCTTTTTTGATTACCAGGTAAAACAGCTTAATAAAAGTATAGATGATGAGAAATTTTCATCAATGGCGATCTCTATCTTGCTTGCTCAAAATGAGTCTATACAAATGTGCTTGCTAGGGCAAAGTCGCGATGAATGTATAAAAAATATCGAAAATTTAACCAAAACCCTTGGCGCGGCTTCGATGTATAACAACATTAAGCTTCACATTTATGATAAAGATCTAAAAAGCTATGTAAGGAGTTGGGATTTAAACAGATATGGCGATATGATCGCTAGTAGTAGGTTTTTAGTGCAAGAGTCAAGGCATCAAAACAAGCCTATGGTCGGCATCGAGGCGTGGTATGCTGGAACGCATATAAGGGCTGTCTCAAACGTAATACGTGATGGTAAGATTATTGGCAACATCGAGGTTTTGTTAAATTTTGACTCACTTGGAAATTATTTTAAAAAGCAAGGAATTGATCTATTTGTTCTTTTAGCTAAAGACAAGATGCCTTCACGTAAAAGCATTCCAAGTGATCAAATTTTAAATGATTACTACATCGAAAATTTAAGCAGTGCAAATTTAAATATAGTAGGTTTTTTGCGTGATATTAATTTTAAAGAATATGAATTTTACGTTTATAAAACACACTACTTTTGCGTGGTGCCACTAATAGACGCTAGCAACACACAAATAGGCTATTATGTGCTTCATGTAAATACCAATGAAAAAGAGCGAAATATTTCACAAAATTATTTTGAGTCAGAAGAGCTTTTTTAATTTAAGCTATTTAATAAAATTTTTATTTGTATTTTAGATAGAAATGGTGGAAGCGAGGGGGATCGAACCCCTGTCCAAAAACAAAATGCATACAGCCTCTACACGCTTAGCAAAAGTGAAAATTTCATCTAAAAAGGCTCACTTTCCAAAACCAAAATTTAGACTAAGACTAAAATTTCAGCTAGCAAGCAGTCACTTTGCGAGCCTACTCTAACTAAATTACTTGCTTTTGTCCTAGCTAGAATTAGACTAAGCAAGGCTCAACTGAACTTACGCAGCTTTAGCGTAAGCAGGAGCGAAATTAACGTTGTTTGCGTTTAAATTTAATTTGAGCTTTTTACGCTTTGCTCAAAGCGACGTGCCACCGTACACACTCTGCTCCTGTCGAAGCCAAGTCGCTCCCAAAAAATAAAATGGTTAGTGAATTATTTAGTTAAGTTTTGCAGGCACATCAATGATTTTTGGCTCAAGAACGCTAAAATATTCAAAATCGTTCTCGACGTCATCTTTATATTTATTAAACTGATCGCTAATAAGTAGCAACCAATCTATAAATTTATCATTTGCTGGCCCTTTTAGACTTCTTGCCTCTTGGGTTATCTCTTCAGCTAAAGTTGTAAGCTTTAATATCGGATCAAGATGCATGAATCCTGCTGCTGACTTAATATTATGAAAAATCCTAGTAAGCTCTAAGATACTATCTTTATATTTATCAGCTCTTCCTAAATTTATTATCAAAGGCTCGAGTAAATCGCACATTAAAGCATAGTGAGATAAAAATTCTTCAACTATATCATAAGAGTAATCGATTTCAAGCCTTTTTAATATACCCATTTTTATGTCCTTAAGAAATTGGCGTAATTGTAGCAAAAATTTGATAAAATTGTTAGCCTTTTAGCTAAAAATCCTTGGAGCTTGCAATGAAAAATGAAAAAACTCAGAAGAAAAAACTAAGCATAAATGATATAAAAAACAAAAAAGGCATTGAGCCTATTGTAATGATAACTGCCTATGATGCGTTATTTGCTAAGCTTTTTGATGATTATGCTGATATTATTTTGGTTGGTGATAGCTTAAATATGAGTTTTAATATGCAAGAAAGCACGATAAGTGCGGACATGAATACCATGCTTTATCATACAAAGGCCGTTTGCAACGGAGCTAAAAATACTTTTATCATGGCTGATATGCCATTTGGTAGCTACACAAATGAAAAGCAAGCGATAAAAAATGCGATGAAATTTTTCAAACAGACAAATGCCGATGCGGTAAAGCTCGAAGTTGGTATGCACCAAGTAAATTTAGTGAAGCGTCTTTGTGAAGAGGGTATAAACGTTATGGCTCACATTGGCTTAAAGCCTCAGTTTTATAAATTTGAAGGAGGTTATAAGATAAAAGGTAGAAGCGAGATCGAGGCAAAAAAATTAATTGAAGAGGCTTTGGCATTTGAGCAAGCTGGCACATTTGGTATCTTGCTTGAAGGTACAATGAGTAGTGTGGCTAGTGAAATAACAAGGCAAGTTCATGTGCCAGTTGTTGGCATTGGGTCTGGGGTAAATGTCGATGGGCAAGTGCTTGTATGGTCTGACATGCTTGGGTTTTTTGAAGACTTTAAACCAAAATTTGTAAAACTCTATCTTGATGGAGCGGATATTGTAAGAAAGAGTGTGCAATCCTACGCAAATGATGTAAAAGGCAAAAATTTTCCAAGTGAAGAATTTTGCTATTAGGATGATTAATATCCGCGTTAAATAAAAAGCGTCAAAAGGCTATCTATTTAAATTTCTTTATAGCCTTTTATATCAAGACCAAAACCTGCAAGGCTTACAAATTCTTTATTTTTATTTGAGCTTAAAAGCTCAATTTCGTTTATGTCAAAATACTTTAAAATTTGTGCCCCAATGCCATAATCTTTTTGCGAGCTTGCATCGCTTTTGTTGCTTTCTAAAAATAGTAACACTCCACCATTTTTACTTAAAAAATCCAACGACTTTAATAAATTATCAAATTTATCTCCGCTTAAAAGCTCATGATCTTTACTTATTTTTTGAAATTTTACATTAGTTTGTGCTTTTATCTCTCCGAAAACATAGGCAGCATGATTTTTATTTTCGTGATCTTTTATGTCATATCTTTTTGCTTCAAAACCACAGATTTTTACACTCTTTGCAGGCGAAACTTCTATTAGGCTTTCGTGGCTAAGTCTGTACTCTACTAAGTCAGAAACGCTTATCATATTTAGGTTAAATTTTTTACAGAATTCCTCCAAATAATCACGTCTTGCCATTGTGCCATCTTCCTTTACGATCTCACAAATCGCTGCCATTGGGCTAACTCCAGCAAGTTTGCAAAGATCAACTGATCCTTCAGTGTGACCTGTACGAACGAGGACGCCACCTTTTTTTGCAATAAGCGGAAATATATGCCCAGGCCTTACAAAATTTTCAGGCACTGAATCAATACTGGCAGCAAGTCTAATCGTCATATCTCGCTCATAAGCACTTACGCCTGTCGTTGCTTCCTTTGCATCAATTGTGACAGTAAATGCGGTTTCGTGGCTAGATGTATTTTTAGAAACCATTAGCGGCAAATCAAGTCTTTTTGCGTTTGCTTCATCCATTGCAAGGCAAAGCACACCTTTTGCATGAGTGATTGCAAAATTTACCTTTTGCATATTGCTGCTTGCCGCTGAAAAGACCAAGTCTCCTTCATTCTCACGGTCCTCATCATCGACCATAATTAGCATTTTGCCATTTTTTATATCTTCAATCGCTTTTAATACATTTTCAAATGCCATAAATTTTCCTTATTAATTTTTTACGATTATATTGATTTTTTGATAACTTAGAGATAAAAATATTAATTTTGATTTGTCTTGTATCAATTATTTAGAAATTTTAGAAAAGATTTATTTTTAAATATATGCAATTTAGTGGCGATAACTTAGATTTTATTTTTAATTTGTTTTACGTATAAATTTTTAAAGCATAAATTTTTTAATAAAAACACTATTTTTAAGAATAGCAATAACTGGGAAAAATGGAAGTTAAAGAATAATAGATGGCGCAGCGGACGGGGCTCGAACCCGCGACCTCCGCCGTGACAGGGCGGCATTCTAACCAACTGAACTACCGCTGCACCTAAAATGGTGGTCGCTATAAGACTCGAACTTATGACATCCACCTTGTAAGGGTGGCGCTCTACCAACTGAGCTAAGCGACCTAAAATTTAAAAAATATCTGGCGACCCTTAGAGGATTTGAACCTCTGTTTCTACACAGAGAAAGTAGAGTCCTGAGCCACTAGACGAAAGGGTCATAAACCCAAAAATGGTGTCCTGCGTTGGATTCGAACCAACGGCCCCCTCATTAAAAGTGAGATGCTCTACCGACTGAGCTAGCAAGACATTTGCTTAAAAAAGAATTGAGATTATACAAAAAACATTATTACATGTCAAGAAAAGGATGTTTAAAATTTGTTTTTAGCTAACATGGTTGCATGGTTAGGTTGGTTTGGCATCAATAAGTTTTCAAAATAAAATATATTATAAAGCCCACTTGTAAGATATGCGGACACCAAATGGATGAATATTGGATTTACTAAGACATGTTTTTATTATAAAGTTTTTCTATATTAAGTATCTTACTTTTTAGCCTCATGTGGACAGCTATTGCCGCACAATAGATGATGCGTGATTCGTGGTAAAAATTGTGAATAATATGGATCAACGATATTGATTGTACATATGGCTAAATAAATTATTTTGAACT
Organism: Campylobacter concisus; assembly: GCF_002165775.1. Taxonomy (NCBI): domain Bacteria; kingdom Pseudomonadati; phylum Campylobacterota; class Epsilonproteobacteria; order Campylobacterales; family Campylobacteraceae; genus Campylobacter; species Campylobacter concisus. Next base: position 51,387 of record NZ_NDYP01000009.1, read on the forward strand.
AATAAATTGATGCTATAGAGTTATTTAAAGACAGTATATATTTTTGAGATATCCACCTGAATAAATTCTAATTGCCTCGTGTAAGTTAAACCAAAATTATAGATAGTGCTTGAAAAATATTTTAAACTGCAGTCAATAAATAAAAATCTATAAGAACATAAATCTAGGATATTTAAGATTAGGATTAAACCCCATTAATAGGGGTTTAATAAATTAAACAATTATAGTCCATCAAAAGGATTTGAAACTACATCTTTGCGATCTACTATGTAAGGTATAATAGCTGCATGACGAGCTCTTTTGATCGCTTTTTCTACCATTTCTTGATGTCTTTTTGATGTGCCAGTTAAACGTCTTGGCATGATTTTAAATCTCTCTGATAAACAATACTTTAAAAGAGAAGTATCTTTATAATCTATAAAATCAATTTTTGCTTCTGTAAATTTGCAATATTTACGTGAATATTTTCTTTTTTCTGCCATTTTCTATCCTTTAAATTAAAACGGTATTTCGTTGTCGCCATCAAAATTATCGGCGTCAATGTTTATATCAGGGATTTTCTCCTCATAGTACTCTTCTTGCACTTTTTTATTTTGTGGTTGCATTTGCTGTCTTTGTGGTGCTGAATTTTGATATCCAGTATTACCATAGCTATTATTTGAACCATTATTTCGTTGTTGTGAGTACGAACTATTTTGATTAAATCCACCTTGACTTTGTCCATTAGCTCCGCTATTTCCGCCAAGCATCTCCATATTTTCAACTACGATTGAGTGCTTTGAACGGTTTTGTCCATTGTTGTCGGTCCATTGATCAAATTTTAATCTTCCTTCAACCAGAAGTTTAGAGCCTTTGCTTAAATATTGATTTGCTATCTCAGCTGATTTGCCAAAGAACGATATGTCAATAAAGCATGTTTCTTCACGTTTTTCGCCGTTAGTATTAAATTTTCTAGTAACAGCAATACCGGAATTTCCTATAGCAGATCCACTAGTAGTGTATCTTAGCTCGATATCTCTTGTTAAATTCCCAACCAGTACTACTTTATTGAACATTTTTTATCCTTGATTATTCTTCTGTAAAAGTTTGCTCGTCTACTTTTTCAACTCTTGGCTCACGCGGTACTCTTGGCTCACGAGGCTCTTTTTTTATAGTTTGTTTGATACCTTTGCAAAGTCTTTCCCAAGCTGCGATTTCGCGTTTATTTTCATATTTAACGCTTAAAAATCTTATGATATCTTCAGTGATCCTTACATTTCTTGTAAGTTCTGCAAGAAGTGCTGGTGGCGCTTTGTAATAGATAACAAAATATGTTCCACGCTCATATTTTTTGATGGTATAAGCTAGTTTTCTAGTGCCCATCTCAACGACAGTAGCGATTTCGCCGCCATTTTTTGTTATAACTTCTTTTACGAAGTCAACTTTAGCTTTAACTTCCTCTTCCGTTAGTGTCGGCTTAAGAATAAATAAAAGCTCGTAATGTTTCATTTCTTCTCCTTATGGATATTTAGCTCACTTTGTGAGCAAGGATTTTGCATTAAGCAAGGGTGGATTTTAGCTTAAAGTTACTTAATATTTGCTGTTGATATGAGATGTTGTAAATTTAAAATAGTTGATAATACAAAAATTTCTTTATCCATTTTTGTATTTGTTTTTAGCTCTAACTCGGCTAAATTTAGCGTTTTAAATATCTCCAAATAGGCATTTAAATTTAGTTTTAAGCTATTTGCTTTTAATAAATTTGCGACGTTTACAGGCGGTTGATAACCAATTGCCTCATCTAAATTTAATCGGCCATTTATCTTGATGTAAGAGTAAATTTTAAATAGCCTAAAAAATGCTTTGTAAAGTGAATTTAGAAGTAAAATTTCATTAAAATTTGGATCTTCTAGATAGGTAAAAAAGTCGTTTTTTATGTCTTTTAGGGCCATAAATTTGTTAAAAAAATCATCAAAATTTATCCCGCCAAGTCCAAAAACTAGCCTTTTTACATCATCTTGTTCGATGTGGGTGTTTAGGCTCTTTAGCTTTGTTAGCTCGCTTGCTGCAAGGTATAAATTTTCATTATGCGTAAAGTAAAGCTCATAAAGTGCGTTTTTGGTTATGTTTAGACCAATTTTAGCTGAGCTTTTAGCTAGCAAATTTATCGCTTCATCTGGAGTTGAGGGCTTGAAAAATCTTGCAAAATTTGTCCCAAAAGCCTTTTGCGTATCAAAAACTAGCTTCATATCTGCCTCATAAAGCTCAAACAAAAAGTAGTTGTCCTGGCTCTTTGAGCAAAGCGAGATGAGCTCTTTTAGCTCTTTTGCTGGGATCTTTTTATCGCTTTTTATATAAAGGATATTTTTGCCGCCAAAAAGTGACTGCTCGCTTAGGTGAGAGCTTGCTTGAGCGTAGTTATACTCGTCAAAATAAAGGCTTAATAAATTCGCATCTTCGCTTGAGTAAAAGCTAAAAATTTCCTTACCAAAAAGTTCGATCTGAAACTCATCTGCTCCAAAAAGCAAGAAGTAGTTGCTTAAATTTGCATTTGCTAAATTTAGCTCCAAATCTTTTCTATACATCGATCTTTCTTACCACTTTTGCAAAAATTTTAGCACTTGCGATGTCGGCCTCTGTGATCTTTACGACAAGCTTTTGAAGTAAATTTGCGCTGTATCCTGTTATAAAAATCCTAGCTCCAACAAAATAATCATCAAGCTTAGCGACCAAGACATTTTGGTTTTCGCTCACGTAGCAGCGCACCTCTTTGCCGATGTTTGCGGCTGCCCAGCGTGCAAATTTCCTATCCATAAAGTCGTAGGCTACCTTGTCGGCTTCTCTTTCAAGCTCGCTTAAATTTGCGCAGGTGTTTTGGATGTTTAAAAGCAAAAAGTTGTAAAGCTTGTCATCTTTTGAAATTTTAGCCTTTAAAAGTCTGTGTAAAATGAGATCAGAATAGCGTCTAATAGGGCTTGTAAAGTGCGTGTATCTATCAAATCCAAGCCCAAAGTGACCTAAATTTTCACTTGAGTACTCAGCTTTTTTTTGAGACTTGATGATGAGCTTATCTATCTCTTCGCGGTTACCTAGTGCATCGGCTTTTAGCTGTATCTTTCTTATCAAATTTGCAAGGTCGCTCTCATAAGCAAAATCAAGCCCCAAAAGCTGTAAATCTTCAAGTAATGTATCTATCTTTTTAAAATCAGGCGAAGCATGGTTTCTAAAAACGCCTTTTGTGATGAGCTTTGCGGCAGCTTTGTTCGCTAAAAGCATGCAGTCCTCGACAAGTCTATGTGAGTCAGAGTCGCTTTCAAATCTAGTTTGTAAAATTTGACCCTCTTCATCAAGACTCATTCTCAGCTCTTTTGTCCTAAAGTCAAATGCATGCAAAAGCCTTTTTTTGCGAAGCTTTGTGGTAAGTTTAAAAAGTAGCTTGACCCATGAAATTTCACACTCTCTTTTGCCTTCTAAAATTTCATCGATCTCGTCGTAGTTAAAGCGCCTTTTTGAAAGGATGATCGCTTCAAAAAGCTCCTCTTTTTTTACCTCATTATTCGCATCAAGTGAAATTTTAAAGCAAAATGCAAGGCGCGGCACATCTGGCTTTAGCGAGCAGATATTTTCACTTAGCGCGCGTGGCAACATCGGCACTGAAATGTGCGGAAAGTAGATAGAAAAGCCTCTTTTTTTAGCCTCGCTGTCAATAGCGCTATATGCGGTTACATACTCGCTTACATCAGCGATTGCGACGTAAATTTCACGCTTTTTTTCATCAAAATATATGGCGTCATCAAAGTCTTTGGCATCGACTGGATCGATCGTGCAAAAGTCTAAATTTCTTAGATCAACCCTGTTTGGATACATGCTAGCATCAACCTCATCGCCAAAAGCCTTTGCCTCAAGCTCACAAGCCTCGCTAAATTTATCGTTTTTATTATAAATAGCAAGCGAAATTTTTTCATCACTTAGCGGATCGTCTAAATTTCCTAAAACCTCGACTATCTCGTTGTTTAGGTTGTTTATCTTAAGCAGCGTCCCAAGTGGGAGCATCTTTAGACTTTTTTGTGTCGCTTTTAAGGTTGTGCTTAGCCCAGTTTTTAAATTTACCCCTAAAATGGCCGCCCCAAAGCGTTTTGTATAGACCACGCTTGTCTCATTTGCAAGCTTTAGGCTCATCACTATTTTAGCGCTTTGACGTTTTTTCTTAAGCGGCAAAAGCTTTGCTAACACGATGTCGCCAAGGTGAGAGTTATTTAAATTTTTATTTTCTACGATAATGTCTTGCTTGAAGCGTTTATCAAACGGTATAATAAAGCCAGTTGCGTTTTGACTGATGTCTAGCTTGCCGCAGACATAGCCATTGTTTAGGTAAAATTTATCTTTATGAGAGCTTACGGCACCAAGATTTAAGAGATTTCGTAAAATCTCTTTATCTTCGTTTGAAACTTCTTTTTCCTTGATGCCAACTAGTAGTGATGTTAGAAATTCTTTCACAAATTATCTTTGATTTTAGCGACAGCCATTAAAAACGTATCATGTCCAAAGCCGTATTCGTCAAGAAGAGGTAGAGTATTTTGTATGCTTATATCATCAAGTTGATTAAAGATATTTACAGCTGTTTTTATCACTTTTAGGGCTTTTGCATAGTCTTTTATATGATCTGGTGCCTCTTCTGGATTGTTTGAATAGAGTATTGAGCTGCTAAGCTCTGTCTCAAGGTTCCATTGTTCAAAAATTTTAGCTGTAACTTCTTCATTTGACATATCTAAAATTTCTGTTTCAAATAGGGCAAGATCGATTGGACTAGATATATTTTTAAGTTTTTCTCTAAATTCGACGTCTTGCTTATTTTCAGCTAATTCGTGAGCAAGAACTATCTTGCCAATCTCAAGCATAAATGAAGCTGGAGAGAGAATTTCTAGACTTTTAGGATTAACTTTAGAATGCCAATTGTACATCAGTGCATTTTGTATTATCGAGATATTTAAAAAATCTTGTGTAGTAATGCCATAAGGCTCTAAATTTATAGAAAAGCTCTTTTTAATCGTACTTGAAAGCGCAAAACCTCGAATAGTAGCCATACCAAAAAGAGAAATAGCTCTTGCGATGGTTGTGATCTCTTGAGAAAACCCATAAAGTGGAGAGTTTGCTGAACGCAAGATATTTGCTGTTAGCATCGGATCCTTTTCGACCACTTTTGTAAGATCACTTATTGAGCTATTTTCGTCCGCATGTAAGCGTTGGATTTGTATAACTGTGTCATCTAATGGTGGAAGTGCTTTGATTTTTTTAAAAACTGATTCATTCATTGAGTTATCTCTTTTTTTGAAATTTCAGCGTATTTTATCAAAATAAATTATCATAAAACTTAAAAAGAGTTTCTATATATTTCAGCCGAATTTTTGCTGGCTAAAGTTATAATTTTGCCAAATTTTAATAATAGGAGTAACAATGGCTATAAATGTTTATTATGATAAAGACTGCGATTTAAGCCTTATTCAAAGTAAAAAAGTAGCAATCATCGGCTTTGGCTCACAAGGTCATGCGCATGCTGAAAATTTAAGAGATAACGGTGTAAGCGTTGTGATTGGCCTTTCAAAAGGTGGCAAAAGCTGGGCAAAAGCTGAAGCAAAAGGCTTTGAGGTAAAAACCGTAAGTGAAGCTACAAAAGGCGCTGATGTGGTTATGATTTTAACTCCAGATGAGCTTCAAGCAGAAATTTATAAAAATGAGATCGAGCCAAATTTAAAAGATCACGCTGCTATCGCGTTTGGACATGGTTTTAATGTTCATTTTGGCCAGATAAAAGCTCCAGCAAATATAGATGTCATTATGATCGCTCCAAAAGCACCAGGACACACAGTTAGAAGCGAATTCGTAAGAGGTGGCGGCATACCTGATCTTATCGCTGTTGAGCAAAATGCAAGTGGAAAGGCAAAAGAGATCGCTCTAAGCTATGCTTGCGGTATAGGCGGCGGCAGAACCGGCATCATTGAGACAACATTTAAAGATGAAACTGAAACAGATTTGTTTGGTGAACAAGCAGTACTTTGTGGTGGTCTTTGCGCGCTAGTAAATGCTGGTTTTGATACGCTTGTAGAGGCTGGATATGAGCCTGAGATGGCCTATTTTGAATGCTTGCACGAGCTAAAACTAATCGTTGATCTAATGTATCAAGGTGGCATGGCTGATATGCGCTACTCTATCTCAAACACAGCTGAATACGGCGACTACGTAAGCGGCGTAAGAGTAGTTGGCGAAGAGAGCAGAAAAGCTATGAAGGAAGTTTTAAAAGAAATTCAAAATGGCAAATTTGCAAAAGACTTCATACTTGAGAGAAAAGCGGGTTACGTTAGAATGAACGCTGAACGCGGTATAGCTGAGAGAAGCTTGCTAAATCAAACTGGCAAAAAACTTCGCGCGATGATGCCTTGGATAACTAACGGCAAACTTATAGATCAAAATAAAAACTAAGCCTTGAGCGAAAAAAAGACTACAAAGAAGCGACCTACAAAAAAGAGCGCAGGTCGCTCTAACAACAAAACCTATCTTGGTATCGGCATTATCGCAGCTATTTTGATAATAGCACTTAGCGTAGCCCTTAGTATAAAAAATAATAGTGCAGAACAGATAAGCAAAGCAAATGAGCCAAAGATAGAGAAGCAAATTCTAAAAAAAGCTGAGACAAAGGTTGCTAGCAAAGAAAAAAAACAAGAATACGAGAAGAGAAAATACCCTCTAAAATTTGATGAAGATGAAAATTTAAGTAAAATTTTTACCGATCCTAAGCATAAAAGTGAGCTTGTTTTAAATTCAAAAGTTGAGCCAAAAGAGCAAAAAAAGATAGCTGAAGTAAAGAGTGAAGCCAAAAAAGAAGAGATAAAAAAAGAGCAAAACGATACTAAAAATTTACTTGCAAGTTATAAAAACACAGAACCTAGCGTAATAGAAAATGAACAAAAGATAGAGCCATTTTATAGCTCAAAAATCGAACAAAAAACCGAGCTAAAATCTCAAAATTTTGAAGTAAAAGTCGATCAAAATAAAAGTACTGAAATAGAAAAAAAAGAGAAATTTAAAAACGAGAACATAAAAGTCGAGCCAGCTAAAAAAGCTGAAAATTTAACTACCAAAAAGATAGAAAAAACAAAATACGAAGAAAAAAATATAAAAAAAGATAGTTTTGAAGCGGTACCTTTTACGCCAAATACTAGTGTAAAAGGGCGCGCAAAGCTCGTCATCATAATAGATGATGTAGCGACATTTGAACATGCAAGTATGATAAAGTCGCTTGGCCTAAAAATTACGCCGTCTATTTTTCCAGCGACAAAGACTCATCCAGATACGCCTTCTATAGCTAGAACGTTTGAGTTTTACATGATACATCTTCCAATGCAAGCAAGACACTTTGATAGCCCAGAGATAGGTACTTTGACTACAAATGAAAGCTATGAAAGCATACTTGCTAAGATAAAAAAGATACGCAAAGATTTTCCTCGCGCAAAATATACAAACAACCATACAGGATCTCGTTTTACCAGCGATTTTGATGCGATGGATAAGGCTTATAGGGCATTGATTGATCAAGATTTTATTTTTGTTGATAGTAAAACCATATCTCAAACTGCCGTGGCAAGGGCTGCCAAAAAATATAATCAACCTTATATCGCAAGAGATATATTTCTAGATGACAATCCATCTGCCGTAGCTGTTAGACGTGAGCTTGTAGCTGCTGTAAATTTAGCTAAAAAAAGAGGCTATGCGATCGCCATCGGGCATCCAAAGAAAAATACGATCACAGTGATAAAAGAGAGCAAAAATAATCTTTTAAAAGATGTTGATGTGGTTTATTTAAAAGATATTTTATGAGACTTGACTTTATCCCAGAGCCACTAAATAGACTAAAAAATCCACCAAAGCAGCTAAATTTTATCGGAGATACTTCACTTTTATCTTTACCAAAGATCGCAGTTGTTGGCTCAAGAAAGGCAAGTGTTTATACAAAAGAGTGTGTTGTAGCACTTTGTGCAGCACTAAAAAGTGCAAACGTCTGTGTGGTAAGTGGTGGAGCAATCGGCGTTGATATCGTAGCTCATAAAGCTGCTATGCCACGAACGATTGGCATTTTTGCGAGCGGACTTGATACCATCTATCCAAGCCAAAATAAAGTAGCGATAAAAGAAATTTATGAAAAAGCCTTGGCTCTTAGTGAGTATGATGAAGGTGAGCCACCACTTGCTTATAGATTTTTGGAGCGAAATCGCATAGTTGTTGGGCTTTGCGAAGCTTTAGTCGTCGCTCAAGCTGATCTTAAAAGTGGCTCTATGCAAAGTGCAAGGCTTGCAAATGAGCTTAAAATTCCAGTTTATGTACTGCCACAGCGCATGGGCGAAAGCGATGGGACAAATTTTTTGCTTGCAAATAAAAAAGCTGAGCTTATTGATGACTATCATAAATTTGCTTCACTTTTTGGCGAGATTAAAGAGCAAGAAAAAACTAGTGATGAGATTTTAGAATTTTGTAAAAATGGCGTAAGTCTTGATGAAGTTTTGGCAAAATTTGGCGATATCATCTATGAGTACGAGCTTGAAGGACTAGTTGAAATTTCAAATCTAAGAGTAAAGAGTGTGCTATGAGAGAGAAATTTATGGCGATCGATGTTGGGCTAAAGCGAATAGGGCTTGCATTTGGCTTTGGTGAGGTCGTAACTCCGCTTGAGCCAGTGCTTAGGAAAAATAGAAATCAAGCCGCAAGAGATGTAAGTAAAAAAGTAAATGAATATGCTCCAAATACGCTAGTGGTTGGCGTGCCAATCGGCGGTAGTAGCGAAGATGAGATGAGAAGACGCATCGAGCATTTTGTCTCACTTCTTGATGTAAAGGCAAATATTGTCTATCAAGATGAAGCTTTTAGTAGCAGCGAAGCTAGTGAAATTTACACCAATACAAGACGAGATGGCAGGCTAGATAGCATTTCAGCCACTATTATTTTAAAAAGATATCTTGGGATAAATTAAAATTAAAAAGTAAAAATCGGTCTATTTCTCAAGAGAATTTTTAAAAGCTAGCTGAAAGCTATCTGTGCTAAAAGGCTGCTTCAATACTGTGACATGATTTGGCAGATCGTTAGCTGACTCATCGCTTTTACAAATGGCTACAATACGAAAATTTTTAATATTTTTAAACTCAAGTATATCTTCTAACATCGCTTCATTTTTTAAAATTTTACTATCGATAAAAACAACAAATGGAGTAAAAATAGAATCTTTTATGTGTCTCATTAGATTGCTAAGGTCGTTTTTGCCGATAACTTTTAGACCTAAAAAATTTATCTGAGCACTAATGGTATCAAACAAAGCATCGTCATCGCAAGCAACTAAGATATTTGTATTTGTTTGATTTTTGATATTTATTTGTCTTTGGATGGCTCTATCGCCTGTTAGTGCCGCGCTAAAAGATATTAAAAATTCTCCATCATTATGAGAGATCATAGATTCATTTGCTTTTTTTAGATAGTCATTTATCTTGCTGAGATAGTAGTGACTTGGCCTCATTACGCTATGGCTAGATTTTATCTTAATGTCAAAATGTACAGATTTGGGATTATAATTTTTAAGTTGAAAGAGAATGTAAATGTCTGCATATTCGGTAGAGTAAAGGAAAAATTTGCAAATATTTTCAAGTGTTTTTATGAGATTTGTGGCATCAAATTTTAAAAGCCTTGGATAACTTGGATCGTAGCTAAAAATGATGGAATTTTTAGTATCTTGCGCATCTTGGTATATGGCGCTAAGAAAAATTTCCATTCTGTTTATGATATCGATATGCTTATCTTTCATATTATCAACATCCCGTCGCCGTATGAGTAAAATCTATACTTTTCATCAACTGCCGTTTTATAAATTCTCATCGTCTCTTCAAGCCCTATGAAGCTAGTAACTAGCATTATTAGAGTTGATTTTGGTAGATGAAAATTTGTAAGAAGGTAGTTTTGTCTAATTGGTTTATTATTTAGGTTTAAAAATAACTTACAAAAGCCGCTTACTTGCTTGCTCCTTGCAAATTCTTCAACACATCTAGTAACCGTCGTGCCAACGCCAAGGATTGGTTTATTAGAATTTATAATCTCTTGAGCTTGCTCGCTTAGCTCGTAAAATTCTGAGTGCATTTTGTGGTCATTTATATTTTGGCACTCCACACCTTTAAATGTCCCAGCGCCAACGTGAAGCGTAATGTAGGCGACTTCATGCTTTGCTTTTATCTGCTCTAGCATTTGTTCACTTATGTGAAGGCTAGCTGTCGGAGCTGCCACTGCACCACTATTTTTAGCAAATATGCTTTGATACCAGCTCTCATCATCCTTTGTGTCAGCCCTTTTAATGTATGGCGGAAGCGGGACGTGGCCAATCTTTTCAAGCTCACTAAAAAGGCGAACATTATCAAGCAAAATGCCATTTTGCGTAAAATTTACCACTCTTGTGCCATCGTCATTTAGCTCAAGCACATTTACTTTTAGATTATCAGGAAAATTTAAAACGCTACCAGAGCTTACTTTACCTCTTATATAGACGCTAAATTTATTTTCGCCTATGGGCTGATTTAGCATTACTTCGCAAGCCCCGCCGCTTTCTTTTTGTCCTAAAATGCGAGCTTTGATAACTTTTGTGTTATTAAAAATGACCGCTGCGTCCTCTGGGATGAGGTCGGAGAGATCTTTAAATTTGTAGTGTTTTATCTCTTTTGTATTTTTAAAATAGACGAGCAACCTTGCCTCTTCTTTTGGCAAAACTGGTTCTTTTGCGATGAGCTCTTCAGGCAAAAAATAATCATAACTTGAGACGTCGTTTATATTACTCATCGCTTGCTACGTCGCTGTCTTGTTCTTCTTTTTCGTCTTCATCGTCGCTCTTGTTAGCTCTTTTAGCGACGATTATTGAAATTCCATAAAGTCCGATAAGTGGCAGTGCCATTAAGACTTGGCTTATCACATCAGGTGGTGTAACGATGGCTGCAAAGATAAAGATGATAACAACAGCGTATCTGAAGTAATCTTTTAGCATCTTGTCATCGACAAGTCCGATCTTTGCTAAGAAAAATGTAATGACTGGTAGCTCAAATGAAATTCCAAAGCCAATTAGTAGTTTTGCAAAAAAGCCAACATACTCGCCAATGCTTGGTAAAGCCGTAAAGAGCTGGCCACCAAAATTTACCAAAAATGCAAAGCCAAGTGGGATGACCACGTAATAACAAAACGCCGCTCCGCACGCAAACATAAATGAAGCTGAAAGCACAAATGGGATCACATATTTTTTTTCATTGTCATAAAGTCCAGGGGAGACAAATAGCCAAAACTGCCAAAAAATGATAGGTAGCGCGATCACGACACCAGCAAAAAATGCAACTTTCATCGCTGTAAAAAATGGCTCTTGAATTTGAGTGAATATGATATTTGAGCCAGCTGGTAAGACCTGCTTTAGCGGTTCGCTCATCCATGCAAGCAGTGGGTTCCAAAATGTAAAGCAGATGCCAAAACAGACAAAAACGCTTACTATGCTTATAAAAAGTCTCTTTCTAAGTTCGATTAAATGGGGTCTTAACTCTTCAAACATTACGCCTCTTTTTTATCGTTTAAGATCGCATCTTTAACTAAATTTGTTGGATTTTGTATATTTTCTACCGTTTTTTTCGTGTCGCTTACGACGTTTTGTATATCGTTAGTGATATCATTTGCGCTTTTTTTGATCTCGTCAAGCTCCTCAAAAGTAAGCTTTTTACGCACACTTTGCGTACTTTTAGTTATGCTTTCTTTATATTTTTGAGCATCTTCTTTTAGCTCAGCTATCTTCATTTCTTGATCAAATGTTGATTTTGCGTCGTTTATGCCTTTTTTAAACATTTTTAGAAATTTTGCAATCTGAACCATCGCGCTTGGTAGCTTGTCAGGACCTAAAACTAACACTGCAATAATGGCGATAACTAAGATTTCAGAAAAACTCATTCCAAACATTTTTGCCTCTATTAAATTTTATTTAAGCTTTGTATTTTATCTTGTCTTTGCTCAAAATTTTATAAATTTAGCCCTCGATAAAGAGTGCGATTTCGTCGCTTAGTAAGAAATTTGGGTTGTAAAATTTGCCATTTTTAAAGAGCAGTTTTTCATTTTCTACAAGTATATTTGCTCTTTTTATCTGAGCCTCACTTAAGCGTCCAGCCTCCACGCCAACTATGCTTCTAAGCCCTAAAAATATATGCTCTCTTGCTAGCTCACTCTCGTTTAAAATTTCCTTTTCTCTATGTATTGGTTTGGCGATGTAAGCATCTATGTTATTCTTGGCGTAGTATCTGATGCCGTCCACAAAACCCACACTAAAAGCCCCTGCGCCAAGGTAGTTTTTGCCTTGCCAGTAGCCAAGATTGTGCTTGCAAATTTGACCAAAATTTGAAATTTCATACTGCTTAAAACCAGCTCGCTTGATCTGCTCTATCATAAATTTAGTCAAATTGTCGCTATCTTTTTTATAACTTTTTTTGCCAGCAAATGGGGTGTTTTCCTCAAGTGTGAGCGAGTATGCACTAAGGTGAGTGATATTAAGATCTTTTAAATTTGCCACTTCAGCTAAAAGGCGTTTTTTAGTATCAAATTTGGTGTCGTAGATAAGGTCTAAATTTATGCTCTCAAAGCCAGCTTTTCCAGCATTCTCTACAGCTTTAAAAATTTGCTCCCTGCTGTGAATGCGACCAAGAAATTTAAGCTTATCTTCAAAAAAACTTTGAGCACCAAAGCTTATGCGATTTGCCCCTAAACTTTTCATCGCTTTTAGCCAAACAAGGCTTGCTGAGTTTGGATTTGCCTCGAGAGTGATCTCGGTTGTTGGTGTGCAAAGAGGCACTAAAATGCTAAAAATTTCATCATAAAATTTAGCATTTACAGCACTTGGTGTACCTCCGCCAAAAAATACGCTTGAAATTTCTCTTACATTTTGGCTTTTTAGCTGAAAATTTAGATCAAGAACTAGCGCTTGAAAATAAGTGCTAGCCTTGTTAAATTCGTCGTCACTTGATCCAAAAGCACAATAAGGACACTTGCTTTCGCAAAATGGCACATGGATATAAACTTGCAAATTTCTCTCTTTTAAATTTTGAGGATTATAAGAAATTTGGCATTTATAGTAGTTTAAAAGTAGTTTTTAGTCTTTAAGAGTTTGCTTGGCAAAAAGCCAAAATTTATCTTAAAAATTTTTGCAAAATGTGCAGTATTTGTATAGCCTACGATATTTGCAGCTTCTTTTATGCTGATATCATTTTGCTCCAAAAGAGTAAAAGCGAGCTTTAGACGCTCTTTTGCTAAGAGCTGGTAGATCGTATCTTTGAAAAATAGCTTAAAATTTTTCTTTAGCCAAAAGTCATTTGTACCACAAAGATGAGCTAGCTCTTTGATACTTGGAGGATTTTGCATACGACTTAACAAGATTGTTTTAGCCTTTAAAAGAGTCTTTTCTTCGTCACTGTTAAGTGAAATTTCGCTCTCTTTTTGTATTTTGCTTTTATAAATAAGCTCTAAAATTTTTGACTCAGTAAAAATTTCCCTCAGCGCGCCTTCATATAAATTTGTCGTCTCAAGTTCATTTAAAACGCAAATTTGCGCTAAATCTTTTTTGTATTTCAAAAGCTCAAATTTATCATCAAATCTAAGTCCAGCAAATATCTCAAGCTTATTTGCATAACTTTCGTCAAAAAGTAGTGTTTTTGTCTTATAAAATTTATTTTGATACTCAAAGATGCCTTTAAAATCGTCATTAACAAGCCCAATGCAAAATTCATCTTTGTTTAAAATATACTCTTTTCTATCAAGTTTAAAGCAAAGATCGTTTTTAGCCTCATTAAACATTAAAAATAGGTATTTTTTAGACTTGTGACGATCTCTTTTTATCCTGCCGTTACATAAAATTTCACTTTTTAGATAGCTAATACCGCTGCTTTGCTTGTAAAACTCTACGCTTATTTGTTTTTCTTTTTGAGATATCTTTCTCGTTCCATATTTTTTGTCTAAATTTATCATTTTATCCCTCAAGCGTTAAATTTAATCCCTTTAGCGTTACGTATGATATTGATAACGATTATTTAATTTTAGTAAAATGCGCATTAAATTTTTATAAGGAGTTTTTGTGAAAAGTGCATTAAAAATTTCTATTTGTGCGGCAATTTTTATAAATTTACCGCTTTTTGCAAATGAAGATAAAGTTCTACCAGAAGTTAAAGTAGTGAGTGCAACAGGATTTGAGCAAAATATCAAAGACGCACCAGCAACGCTTAGCGTTATAACCAAAGAGGCATTAGAAAAGAAAAATCACAAAGATATCGAGAGCATGACCAAAGATATCCCAAGTCTTTTTGGGACGACTCCAGAAGCGGCAAATAGACGAGGAATTTCTATACGTGGATTCTCTCCAAGATTTACTAAAATTTTAGTAAATGGCATGCCAGTACCAGGCGATAACGCCTATAAAGGCCTTAGAAGCGTTGGAAGCTCATATAGTTTCATTCCGCCAGCAAGTGCGATAAGCCGTATCGAAGTGATACGTGGACCTATGAGCTCGCTTTATGGAAGTGACGCGTTAGGTGGAGTTATAAATATCATTACAGATGAGTTTAGTAATGAATTTGGTGTAAATCTTGGCTCAAGCTATAAATTTGCTAGAAATAAAAATATAAGCGGCGAGTTTTACAATAGCCTTTATTTGCACTCTGGACTAATTGACGATGTTTTAAGTGTTTCTGTTTATGGTAAAAATTTAAACAAATCAGAAGATAAAATTTCTTATGCAAATAGAGAGCAAAAGGACAGAAATTTTGGTACAAAGCTATTTTTTAGGCCAAATGAAAATAATGATCTTACGCTTGAGCTTGCAAGAAGCGATGTGAAATATAAAAGAACTAAAGGCAAAACACTATCAACTGGTACTAACTCGGTTGCTAGTGAGAGAATAAAGGGCGATGTGATAAATTTAAGCCACGAAGCAAGGCTTGATAATATCTTGCTTCAAAGCTACTTGTCTTACGGCAAGATAAAAGAGATAGCACAACAAAATTTGACGCTAAAAACACTAAATTTTGATACAAAAGGTTCATATTTTACTGATAACAACGCCTTTACTTTAGGACTAAACGCCAAAAAAGAAAAGCTTGATGAAAAGGCAACCACAGCAGACGCTGCAAATGTAAAAAGATATGACATTTCGCTTTACGGCGAGGATGATTATCACCTTACAAAAGACTTTATCTTAAGCACTGGCATTCGCTATAACTACGATGAGAACTACGGTTCGCATGTTTCACCAAGAATTTATGGTATCTATAACTTAAATGACTTTTTTGCCCTAAAAGGCGGAGTTAGCACAGGATACGCGACGCCTGACATCAAGCAACGCACGCAAGATCTTGCATTGCCATTTGCTGGAGGAGGTGGAGCACAGCTTGGCAGGAGCAGCCTTAAGCCAGAGACAAGCGTGAGCTATGAATTTGGCGGCGTTTATAATGACAATGAAGGCTTTGAAGCATCGCTAACTGGCTTTTACACAAGCTTTAAAGATATGTTAAGCTATAGCCCTATCTGCTCAAGAGGCAGTGTTTGCAGACATAAAGGCAAAATTTATCCAAATGGTATTTGGGAGAGTGTAAATATCGGTAAGGCTGAGATTTACGGAGTTGAACTAACAAATGAGTGGCAAGTCACAAACGCTCTTAGGCTAAATCAAAGCTACGTCTATACAAGATCAAAGCAAAAAGATGGAGCGGAGATCGGCAAAAGCTTAAACAACTATCCGCTTCATACATTTAAATTTGGAGCGAACTACGAGCTAAACAGATGGCTAAATTTCTGGTCACAGATAAATTATTATGGTAGGACTAAAAACTCATTTAGCTATGCTGATGACATCAGACCTTACGTGATCGCTGATCTTGGTATAAACTACAACGTAACTAAAAATTTCAGTCTAAATTTGAGCGTTTATAACCTCTTTAATGAGTACTTTACGACAAGATCAGGCAGATACGATGTTTTGATAGTTGATGGACAAAAGATCGAACTTGGCTTTAATTTAAAGTTTTAAAATGTTTAAAATTTGGCGGAAATTTCACTTAATTTTAGCTCTTGTCTTTGCTTTGCCACTTTTGATAATCTCAATTAGTGGAGCAATTATTTCGTATCACGATGAGATAATTGAGGCTTTTAGTAAAGATGAGATAGACATAACGACTAATAAAAGCGCTTTAAAAATAGATGAAATTTTAAAGGTCTTTAGCAAGACCATGCCAAATTTTAACCTTAGTTATATAAAGATAAAAGGCGAGGCAAATAGAGCTTATGTAGTAAGTGGCACAAGCGAGAGTGGCGAGTTTAAGTCATTCTTTGTAGATCCTTATACGGGCGAGATAGTCTCTGAAAATAGTGTAGAAAAATTTATAGGGCTAGCTTTAAATTTACATAAAAATCTAGGACTAGCTCTATTTAAAAATGAAAATTTATCTAAATTTGCAAGTGAGCTAGTTGCGATTTCGACGCTTGCATTACTTGTGATTTTAATAACCGGGGTGCTGATACATTTTTGGAGATTTAGAAGTAAATTTATTAGCGCCTTTAAGCTAAATCTAAAGGCAAAGAAATTTACATTTTTATATTCGTTGCATGGATTTTTAGGGCTTTATTTGGGGGTTATTTTGCTTATTATCTGTGTTAGCGGTCTATACTTTTCTTATGAGAGCTTTGCTAAGGTCATAAATCAAATTTATGGCGAGCAAAAGGTATTTAAAAAGCCAAATTTTACTAGCAAAAATGGTTTTAGCCTAAATGATGAGCAAAAGGTAGAAAATCTTCAAAAGGCTTATGAAATTTTTACTTTAAAATTTGGAAATGAGTTTGATGCTTTAAATTTTATTCTCAATAAAGATGGCGTAAAATTTATGATCTTTTACTTGCCAAAAGGTGCTAGTGAGAGTGACGGCGTTAGGCTTGCGGTCGATACGGCAAGTGGAGAAATTTTAAAAAATACCATGCCAAAATCTTTTGAAATTTATAAATTTATGCTTGATCTGCACGCTGGATATATATTTGGAGAGGCTGGAAAATTTATCTTTTTTATGGCTTCTTTTGGAGTTGGCGTGCTACTTTTTAGCGGTTGCGTGATTTACTACAAACGGCGTAAAAAGTAGTTTTTATTTATCTATCTCTTAACTCTTTTTAGTTATTATCCCAAATAAAATTTTTTGGAAAAAACATGCAAAAAAAATATAGACCAAACGTGGCAGCTGTTGTTTTGTCTAGCTTGTATCCGTTTAAATGTGAAATTTTAGTAGCAAAAAGAGTGGATATGGACGATATCTGGCAGTTTCCTCAAGGCGGAATAGACGAAGGCGAGAGTCCAAAGCAAGCCTTAAAAAGGGAGCTTAAAGAAGAGATTGGAACTGATAAAATCGATATTTTAGAAGAGTATCCGCAGTGGCTAAGCTACGACTTTCCAGTAAACGCGGCAAAGAAATTTTACCCATTTGATGGGCAGACGCAAAAGTATTTTTTAGTTAGACTTAAAAATGGTGCCAGTGTAAATTTAAAGACAGAGCATCCTGAGTTTAGCGAGTATAAATTTGTAGATTTTGGTAGAAGTTTAGAGAATATAAATCACTTTAAAAAACCTATTTATGAAAAGGTTTTGAGTTATTTTAAAGAGAAAGGATATTTTTGATGTTGATCGTTCAAAAATTTGGCGGAACTAGCGTAGGAACACTTGAACGCATCGAAGCTGTGGCAAATAGAGTCATTGAGACAAAAAATAGCGGTGCAGACGTAGTTGTGGTAGTTTCTGCGATGAGCGGAGTTACAAATCAATTGGTTGAATATAGTGAGTATTTTTCAAAACATCCAGATGGCGTCGCCACTGATATGCTTTTAAGCTCTGGAGAGCAAGTAACGACCGCGCTTTTAACGATCGCACTTAATGCAAAAGGCTATGCATGTGTGGGTATGACAGGTGCGATGGCAGGCATTATTACTGATGATATTCATACAAAAGCAAGGATCGAAAGGATAGAGACTGCTAGGCTAAAAGCCGAGCTAAAAGCTGGCAAAATCGTGGTTGTGGCTGGCTTTCAAGGTATAGATGAAAAAGGTAATATCACAACCCTTGGTAGAGGTGGTAGTGACCTTAGTGCAGTTGCATTAGCAGGGGCGCTTGATGCTGATCTATGCGAAATTTTTACCGATGTTGATGGCGTTTATACGACTGATCCAAGGATAGAAAAAAAGGCAAAAAAACTTGAGAAGATAAGCTATGATGAGATGCTAGAGCTCGCTTCTGCTGGAGCAAAGGTGCTACAAAATCGCTCAGTCGAGCTGGCAAAAAAACTAAATGTAAAACTCATTACAAGAAGTAGCTTTAATCACAACGAAGGTACATTAATAGCAAAGGAAGATGACAATATGGAAGCAGTTTTAGTAAGCGGAATAGCACTAGATAAAAATCAAGCAAGAGTAACACTAAGAGGCGTAGTTGATAAGCCTGGCATCGCAGCAGAAATTTTTACAGCTTTAGCTCATGAAAACATAAACGTAGATATGATAATCCAAAACGTAGGACATGACGGCACTACAAATTTAGGCTTTACAGTGCCACAAAACGAGCTTGAACTAGCAAAAGAGACTATGCAAAAGCTCTCAGCTGCAAAACATATAGAATTTGATGACGCGATCGTGAAAGTTTCAGTTATTGGCGTCGGCATGAAGAGCCATAGCGGTGTAGCATGTCTAGCATTTGAAACGCTTGCAAAAGAGGGCATAAATATCCAAATGATCTCAACAAGCGAGATAAAAATTTCAATGATCGTTGATCAAAAATATGGTGAGCTAGCGGTTCGCGTACTTCACGATGCTTATAAGCTAGATAAATAATGCAAGATTTTATTCAGTGGACGTTAAAGGCTATTAGGGACGAAGGCCCTTTGATGAGCTGGATGGAGGAAAGGCGTGTCGAATGGACGCCTTTGCTCGCATCTAGGCTTAAATTTTTACTTGAAGGAAGGGCTTTTATAACTATAAGCGATGAAGAGCGAAGATGGTTTGAAATTTATCTTTTAAAAAAGATGAACCATTCAAAAAGCATAAGGCCATTTTTGCCATTTTTTAGCCTAAGATCACTTTATCCATCGCTCGATGAGATAGAGACAAATGAACAAAAGCAGCTTCTAAAAGATATGCTAAGTCTTGCTTTTCCAAATGGTTACTTGTTTTTTTATATTGGAAAGAGTCTTGATAGATATGCGAATTTAGCCAAAAGCGATGAGGATAGTTATATGTGGCTATTTGACGAGCAGGCACAAAATAGCTTTACTCTTAGCTCAAGCGATGAAAATTTAGATATTAAACTAATAAGTCTTTGCAAAATTTTTGATAAAAGCATCGATGCGGCGCTCTTTGCAAAGGTGATACTCTAAATGCTTAATAAAATCGTCATTACAAGCGATTTTGAAAATTTAAAAGCCAAACTTGAAGATGAGTTTGGCATTAATAATTTAAGATTTTATGTAAGTGATGATTTTTTGCTAGAAAACGCAAAAGAGGTCATCACAGAAGCATACATTGCTGAAAAAGATGAAAAAATTTTAGTAATACATGCTAATTCTTTTAGGACAGAGGCTCAAAATGCACTTTTAAAGATCATCGAAGAGCCTCCAAGAAATATCAAATTTATAATAGCTGCGCAGAGTAAAAATTTACTTCTACCAACGATTAGATCAAGAATGCTCATAGAAAATAATCTCACAAAAAAGCCAAAAATAACTCTTGATCTAAATTTAAAATCTCTTAGCCTAAAAGAGCTAACAATCTTTATCGATCAAAAGATCGCAGACGAGCAAGCACAGAAATTTAGCAAAAACGAGCTAAAAGAGCTTGTTGGAGTTATCGTGACAAAGGCAGTTGATGCTGGGTATAAATTTAGCGGCGAGGAGATGGATTATTTTTTCTCGCTTATCAAGCTTGCGGATCTAAATGCCAAGTCTCACGCCGTGCTAACGCCGCTACTGCTTACTATATTTCAAAAAGGACGACGTTGAAATTTTACAAGATAAATAACAAAAGCGACTTTGATGAAATTTGCAAAGCTATCTCACCAAGTCCTGCTGGCATTAAGCTCATGCATGAAAAGAGCGAGATAAATTTTATTTACATAGATGAGATAAAAACCCCAGCGGCAAATATCCTAAAGCAAGATGCATTAAGTGTTGGGGCTGAGCTTGTGACACACAAAGATACGATTTTGGGCCGTGAGAGTCTAAATAAAGCATTGCTAATGGCGACAAATGCACAGCTTAGACAGCTAGCTAAAAAAGAAAAGCTACAAGACTTTGGACTTAAAAATTTAGCAGCCTTTTTAGAGACAAAATTTATAAAGCCAATAAAGCCTCTTATAATGGGCGTTGCAAATATAAACACAGATAGCTTTAACGAACAAAGCCGCATAAATACGCAAAATGGTATCTCAAAAATAGAATACATGATAGAAGCAGGTGCAGACTATATCGACCTTGGTGGCGTTAGTTCAAGGCCTGGGAGCGAGTACTGCGGTCGCGAAGAGGAATTTAGGCGCATAAAAGATATCGTGGAGGAAATTTACAAGCTAAATTTACATGAAAAGGCGAAATTTAGCCTTGATAGCTTTGATCCTTATTGTCTTGAATTTGCTCTAAATCACGGCTTTAAAATGATAAATGACATCACGGCAAATGCCTCACTTGCCACGCTTGCGGCGCGATATGACGCTGAGTTTTGCATGATGCATATGCAAGGCGATCCTGCGACTATGCAGGTCGCACCAAAATATAATGACTTAATCGGCGAGATAGCAGACTTTTTTGAGCAAAAGATAGCCCTAGCAAAGGAGCTTGGTGCCAAAAAGCTTGTGCTTGATGTGGGTATTGGCTTTGGCAAGACAGCTGAGCAAAATTTATTGCTTATCAAGCATTTGGAGCATTTTTTGAAATTTGAGTGCCCACTACTAGTTGGTGCCAGCCGCAAATCAGTTATAAATCATTACAGTCCAAGTGAGGTTAAAGACCGTTTACCAGGCTCGCTTTACCTACACTTAAAGGCCTTCGAAAACGGCGCACATATCATCCGTACACACGACGTGGCCGAGCATAAGCAGCTTTTTAATATGCATGAGGCGATGAGTCAAGCCACGCTTTGGTAGGGTGCTTGGCTAAAAGAGGCTAGATGAAAAATTTACTTCCGCCACCTTGGATCAAATTTCCCCATATCGATCCATTTTCTATCGGTTGGAGGATGGGCGCTGGTGAGGATTATAAGTTTAAATTTAATGACTGGCTAAAATCGCTAAGTCAAGATGAATATAGCGAGCATCGGCGGCTTTTTGCTGAGCCTGCGACGTGGCGTGGATACTGGGATGAGACGCTTGGAGGCGACGAAAGTGCGCTTTTTATCAACGATGACTTTGTTATAGACCTTTGGGAGCATGAGCCTAGATATGAGTTAAAATGGCTTAAAAAGCGCTATAACGCTGGAAAATCGGATAAATTTCTTCTATTTTGGGGTCATCAAAAGAGTGCAGGTATAAGTGCAAGCTGTCTTAGTCAGTGGTACGCCTCTGGCTTTTGGCAAGATGAAACTAGATACCTTTGCGCTGAGCAATATATGATGGCTAAAAAGGCTGAGTGCTTTGGCGATAAAGAGACTTTGGAGAAAATTTTATCCGCTAAAGATCCAGTGCATATGAAGGCGCTTGGCAGGCAGGTGCGTGGCTTTGACGCTAAGATCTGGGACGAGGTCAAATTTAACGTCGTGCTAAATGCGAGCTATTTAAAATTTAGCCAAAATGCCCCTTTGCGAGACTTTTTGCTCCAAACTGGGAGTAAAGTTTTGGTTGAGGCAAGCCCAGTTGATAAAATTTGGGGCATAGGTTTGTCCGCAAGCGATGAAAATGCGCAAAATCCTATGAAATGGCGAGGGCAAAATTTGCTTGGCTTTGCGCTGATGAGGGCGAGGGATGAGATAGCAAATGTCTATAAAAATGTCCATCTTTGTGACGCAAGAGAGCTAAATTTGGATCATTTATAAAGTATGTTTAAGATAAAATGCGGTGTAAATTTGGAGCAAAAATGACAAAACAAGAGTACGAACGAGCAATAGATACGCTAAATGCGTGGGCAAAGGCCTACTACGACGATGACGAGCCACTTGCAAGCGACGAGGAATACGACGCACTATATCACGCGGTTTTAGCCTTCGAGCAGGCAAATCCAAGCGAAATTTCTATCTTTTCACCTACAAAACGCGTGGGTGGTACTGTAAAAGAGGGCTTTAGTAAGGCCAATCACATCAAACGCATGTGGAGTATGGAAGATATCTTTGATCTAGCCGAGCTTGATGCGTGGCTAAAACGCGGCGAGAAAGAAAATTTAACTTTTGTAGCTGAGCCTAAATTTGACGGAGCGAGTTTAAATTTGCTCTATGAAAATGGCGTTTTAGTTAGGGCGATAACAAGAGGCGACGGCGTTACAGGCGAGGATGTGACACTAAATGCAAGGACCATTAGCTCGGTGCCAAAGAGCATTAGCTACAAAGGACTTATCGAAATTCGAGGCGAAGTCGTCATAAGAAAAGATGACTTTGAGCTACTAAATGCAGAGCGCGCAAAAGATGGCGAGGCGCCGCTTTCAAACCCTAGAAACGCTGCAGCTGGCAGTCTAAGACAGCTTGATGGTGCGGTGACTGCTAAAAGAAAGCTACTTTTTATACCTTGGGGTGTGGGCGAGCAGAGCCTTGGGCTAAAAGATCACAGCGAGGTGATGAAATTTGTGCGTGATCTTGGCTTTGAAAGAGATGATTTTTTCAAAATTTTAAAAAAAGACGAGCTTGAGGCTGCGTACAACGAGCTTTTGGCAAATCGTGACTCAAAAAGTGTGATGATGGATGGTATGGTGATACGTGTAAATGACCTTACGCGCTGCGAAGAGCTAGGCTATACGGTCAAATTTCCAAAATTTATGGTGGCGTTTAAATTTCCAGCCATTGAAAAGGTGACTAGGCTAAAAGATGTCGCACTTCAAGTTGGCAGAAGCGGCGTAGTAACGCCTGTTGGCGTGCTTGATGAGGTAAATATCGATGGTGCAAATGTAAAATCCGCCACACTTCATAACTTTGACGAGATCGAGCGCCTTGGCGTTATGAAAAACGACTATATCGGTATCATCCGCTCAGGTGATGTTATACCAAAGATAACAAAGGTTTATAAGGATAGGCGAGATGGCAGCGAGCAAGCGATTGATAGGCCTAAATTTTGCCCAGTTTGCGGCTCGCACCTGCTTGATGAGGGAGCGTTTTTAAAGTGTCAAAATTTAAGCTGCAGGGCAAGAGTGGTGGGCTCTATCATCCACTATGCGTCGAAAAAATGCCTAAACATCGACGGCCTTGGCGATGCGATCGTAAATTTACTATTTGATAAGGGGCTAATTTCCTGCATAAAAGATATCTACGGCCTTAAATTTGATGATCTCATTGCGCTTGAGGGTTTTAAAGAGAAAAAGGTAAATAATCTTTTAAATGCTATCGAAGCTAGCAAAGGTGCGGAGCTATCGCGCTTTATCACGGGTCTTGGCTGCGAGCACATCGGCGAAGTGGCGGCTAAAAAGCTTGCAAGTAGCTTTGGGCTAGGCTGGCTTGATGCTAGTTTTGAAGAGCTTGTCTCGCTTGAAGGCTTTGGCGTGGAGATGGCAAATAGCTTGATAGACTTTGCCGAGGTAAATAGGGACGAAATTTTAGCTCTTAGTCAGATCGTGCAACCAAGCGTAACGCAGGTGCAAAGCATCTCAAATGCGCTAAGTGGCAAAACGGTGGTGATAACTGGCACGCTAAGTCGCCCAAGAGATGAGATAAAGGCTGAGCTTGAGAGTTTTGGCGCAAAGGTTTCAAGCTCAGTTTCTAAAAAAACAGACTTCGTGCTAGCTGGCGAGGAGGCTGGCAGTAAGCTTGATAAAGCAAATGAGCTAGGCGTGCGAGTGATCGATGAGAGCGAATATGAGAGGCTAAAACTTGAGGCTTGATAACTACGTCGCAAGCGTTTTAAACATCAGTAGAAACAAGGCGAGCGAGCTAATAAAATCTGGCAAGGTGCTAGCAGATGGCGAAATTTGCACCAAGGTTTCAAGCGAGGTTAGTGAAGCTAAAATTTCGCTGCTAGATGAAATTTACGTTGGGCGAGGCGCGCTTAAACTAAAGAGTTTTTTAAAAGCAATGAAATTTGAATTAACTGGTAAAAACGCACTTGATATCGGAAGCTCAACAGGTGGCTTTATGCAAATTTTACTTGAAAGCGGCGTAAAGAGCGTGACTGGTGTAGATGTGGGTACTAATCAGCTTGACGATAGTTTAAGAAGCGATGAGCGGGTAAAAATTTATGAGAAAACTGACGTCAGAGAGTTTGCTAAGCAAGAGCAAGGTAAATTTGATCTAATAACCTGCGACGTGAGCTTTATCTCTTTGGATGAAATTTTGCCAGCTATTTGCCAGCTTGCAAACGAGAATTCGCTCATTATAACGCTTTTTAAACCGCAGTTTGAAGTGGGCGTTGGTATAAAACGCAACAAAAAAGGCGTTGTCACTGACGCTAAGGCTGTAAATTTAGCGATGAAGCGCTTTGAAGTGCTAGCAAGCAGCTTGAAATTTGAACTGATAGCTTGCAAAGAGTGCGAGGTCAAAGGAAAGGAAGGAAATGCCGAATTTTTCTACGCTTTTAACAAAAGATAATATCACTGCCGTTGCGATCGGGCACTTTGACGGCGTACATAGGGGACACAAGCAGCTTCTAAAGCAGCTTGGCGAGTTTGGCGGACTTGTCGTGATCGATAAGAATAAAGCCAACATTACGCCAAAGCTAAAGCGAGCCGAATACTCAAACTATCCTTGCTTTTTATATGATTTTGACACCATTAAAGGGCTTAGCGGCGAGGAATTTATCACATTGCTAAAACATGATTTTAAAAATTTAAAAAAGATCGTTGTTGGGTTTGATTTTAGATTTGGCAGAAATAGAGCGTGGGATAAGCACGATTTGAAAAGAATTTTTGATGGCGAGGTAGTTGTCGTTGATGAGGTTTGCTACGATGGTATGGGCGTGCATAGCTCAGCCATTAGGGAGCTAATACGTCAGGGCAACATTGAAGAGGCAAACAGGCTAATAGGCAGGGAGTACTCGATCGAGGGAAATGTGATAAAAGGGCAGGGCATCGGCGCAAAAGAGCTAGTTGCTACGCTAAATTTAGAGATCAAAAGCTATCTTTTGCCGCGCGAGGGCGTCTATGCGACAAGAACTAGGATGGGCTCATACACCTATGGCTCGGTCACATTTATAGGTAATAGGCTTAGCACAGATGGAAATTTTAGTGTCGAGACGCACATCTTAGACGAGATCGCGCCAAAAGTAACGAAGCACGTTGCCGTTTGCTTCATAAAACGCCTAAGAGATAATAAAAAATTTAATAATCTTAGCGAGCTAAAAGAGCAGATAAAGCGTGATATAAACGAGGCTAGACAGTGCGTGGGCGTGTGCGATCTCTTTTTTGGATAGACGATGAGATACTTTGACGGATACGGAGCTGGTATATGAGAGATGAAATTTTTAAAGAGCCTATAAGTAAGCAGTTCGAGTTTGACGACTTTGTGGCGAGCGTATTTGATGATATGATCTCGCGCTCGGTGCCGTTTTACGATGTGAGCTCAAATCTAAATGCAAAGCTACTAGCTAAAATTTTGCCAAAAGATGCAAGTGTATGCGACCTTGGCTGCTCGACGGCAAATAGCCTACTTTTACTAAATAACCTTAGAAACGACCTCGTGCTAAGTGGCGTGGATAACTCTGAAGCTATGCTAGCAAATGCCAAAAATAAGGCAAAGGCTTATGGAGCAAAGATAAAATTTTTGCTTGATGATATTTTAAAGTGTGAGCTAGTGGACTTTGACGCAGTTTTGGCAAACTATACTTTGCAGTTTATCAGACCGCCAAAAAGAGCTGATCTGGTGCAAAAAATTTATAACGGACTAAATGAAAATGGCGTCTTTTTGTTTAGTGAAAAGATCATCTTTGAAGATAAAAAACTTACTAAAAGCGTCATAGAAATTTATGAAGACTACAAACAAGCACAAGGCTACTCACGCTATGAGATCGCTCAAAAAAGAGAGGCACTTGAAAATGTACTGGTGCCATACACCGAAGAAGAAAATAGAAGCTTAGCCCTAAATGCTGGCTTTAAGCGAGTCGAGAGCACATTTAAATGGGGAAATTTTATGAGCTTCATTGCATTTAAGTAAAATTTTCATTTAAAAAGTGGTTATTTTTATAAATTTAAGCTAAATAATATATATATAGTTACACATAAAAAATAAGGATATTTTTTATGGAACTAATACTGCAACGCATTATAGATGAAGTGAGTAAAAATTTTGGTAAAGAATTTTTAGAACACTATCTGTCTGGTAGCTTTGGCTCTATGAGTAAAAGTGAAACGGAAATTCTTATATTTCATCTACTTTCAAAACATTTTGAAATTTCATCAAACTACGAAATATCAAATTTATTAAAAATAAGCGAAACAAAGGTAAAGAATTTAACTTTAAATGCCCATTTAAGGTATCCAAGACAAAGTGGAGATGAAATAGTTAGAGAAACTCTTGTAGATATTGCTAAAAAATTTAGTGCAATCTATGATGAGCAAAATGGTGAAGTTAAAATTCATATACAAAGTAGTGTTCAAAAGCGCGAAATGATAAATGCAATAAATAAACTTGGTTCGTTTGCTGATTATGGCTTAAATAATGAAATTCTAAAAATCAGAATAAATACTTTATTTTCTTTATTTGAAAAGTTTCTAGATAAAGAAAAATTTAAAGACACTGTTCAGACTTATCTCAAAGATAAAAAACTAAATGAAAAACAGTTTTTTGATGCACTTAATAATAGCCAAAGATTTATAGGAATGATAAAAAGATCTAATATAAAAATTAGTTATGTGATAAATACAATATTAAATTTTATTTAAAGGAGTTGTTGTGAAGACTATAGGAAAAATTTTAGTCTTATCTGTTCTTGGTATGGTTGTACTTGTTACTGTTGTGTATATGTTTGGTTTAAACCAGCCTACTATACGTTACGGCAGTAGTATAGTTGAGGGGTATACTGTTTTTCAGATAGAAATGCCATCTGAAAAAGGCACAGTAGATGATGTTATTGTAAACGATGGTAATTGCCCAATAGAAAGATTTAAAAAAGCAGACCAACGTAAATTGAGAGCTTATGCAGAGAAATATCCTGACCTTGTTGTGAATAGCGAACAACATAGCAATTTTATAGAAAAGATGAACGGGTATGTTTTTGATAATCTAAATGGCAAGTATGATCTATTTAATGGAGGAGCGCAGATATCAGATACAGCTACTGGAAGTAATAGTAAGTATTTAGTCGTACTTAATGCTAAAAACGGGGGAAAGGTTCCTTTTTTCGACATAAAATATAAAACAAAGGAAGCTGATGAATTTTTTGATTTATTAAGTGATGATTCAAGAGCTTTATATGTTGATGTTTTCCCGTCCAATAGCGTGCAAATCGTTGTTAAATGCTATAAAGATGAGCTGAAAAAAATGGTGGTCAAGACAAGCAATGGTGACTTTGATTATGATTTAAGCAAAATAAGATAAAGCCATGAAAAAAATAGAATAATTTTATTACTAGTATGCATATTAAGCATAGTTTTGGTAGGTTGTACAGATGGTGAAAATTCAAATAAAAATTCTCAAATAAAAGATAAAATACAAGAGAGCTCAAATAAAGTAAAAGAGAAAATAGAGCAAGTTTTAAATAAGATAGAAGTGCCTGAGATTAAATTTATTCAAGGCGAACATTGGATTTTTAAAACTCCTATATATAAAATAGCTATAACCGCTAAAGAAGATAATACAGTTATAAACGATGTTGTTGTTAATCGTGGAAATTGTATAGTAGATAAATATCGTGGCATTAACTCAAAAAAAGCACAAGAGTATGCTAATAAATATCCACAAAATGTGAAAATTGCATCCGAAAAACAGCAGAATGAGGGTAGTTTATTTCATGATATTGTAATGGTTGATAAGAATAAAGGAATACTTCTTGTAGATACAAAAAATAATGAAAAAATCATAGCAAGGAGTAGTATTTACAAGGCTGATAAAGAGAATATAGCTTATTTGCAAAATTTAAATGATGAGTCAAGAAGCTTATATATTGATGTATTTCCTTTAAAATTAGATTTTGCTGGAAAATATGAGCTAACAATCAATTGTGATATAGGTGATATCTTGGAAGTTATTTTAAAAACAAATGGTGGTGATTTTAAATACACGCCAACTAGGAGATATTAGTGAAAAAGACTGTTTTGCTAATATTTATTGCGATACTTTCACTGAAGGCTACAGATAAAATTTGTGAGACTAAACTCGACATGATTGAGGGTTGCTTATTGAAAGAGTATGAAAATGAGCGTTTAAAGGCTGATATCCCATACAAAAATAATAAAATAAATGGAGTTGTAAGAGAATACTTCTTGTCAAATGGTAGGTTGAATATAGAAAAACATGTGACAGATGATGTTTTAAATGGAGAATTGAAAGTTTGGTATGAAAATGGACAGCTCATGGAAGCCATCAATTATAACAATGGTAAAGTATTTGATGGACACTATAAAATATTTTACGATAATGGAAAATTAAAAGGCGAAACTTGGTTTAAAGATAGTCATAAAACTAAAGAAAAATACTACAAGAAAGATGGTAAATTAAGCGTTACTATGAATTATAAAGATGGTAAATTTATAGGCGGTCTTTGCGAAAGAGATAAGATAAAAATCCCAGCAAACACTAATGATTTTGTTGAATACTCATTGGAACAATTATCTACAATGTGTGAGAATGACTTCTTATTTTAGTTTAAATTTAGCGGGAGTTACCCGCTAAATTTACTCATTTACCGCTGCGTTTCCGTGATGGTGGAAGTCATCGTAGATGATCTTTGAAGTTTGGAATTTTATGCGTTTTAGTTCGCGAACTCGTAAAAATTCTTCTTCATTGATCTTTTTGATCTGAATAGCTGCTTTAAATGTCGGAGTCTTACTGATGTAGTCCCAACCGCTGCTTGTTAACTCATTGCAAGAGCTCTCCCAGTAGTGGAAAGTCATCTGGATGATGCCATCAGGAACGATGTCTGTTACTTCAGCTTTTACGACGATGTAGCCGTATCTACTCCATGCTTTGATGAAGTCGCCTTGTTTTAAGCCATATCTTGCTGCAAGTGCTGGATTCATTTCGGCGATAGGTCCGATGCTATCTCCGCCTTCTTCAATCGCTCGTGAGCGTCTTGTCATAGTGCCAACGGTGTATTGATAGACCTTTCTAGTGGTTAGAAGTTGTATCGGATACTCATCGTCAGTCTTTTCATCGACTGAGCCAGCCATGATAGGATACTCAGGCGACATATTCATCTTCTTAGCAAACTCAAGTTTTGCACTCTCGATCTTATCGGCTTTATCCACAAAAAGGCATGGCACAAAACGACCTTTGCCATCAGGTGTGAAAAATTTCTTATCAAGATATAAGCTCTGACCGCCCATGTCATCTTCATTTGGACATGGCCAGTGTAGTCCATGATATTTTTTGATACGGTAATAACTCATACCACCATATCGTCTTGGGTCGCATTTTCTAACTTCTTCCCAAATTTCTTCTGGTGAGTTGAAGTTAAAGCCCTCTGTTGCACCTAAACGGCGTGCGATCTCACAAACGATCCACCAGTCTTGTCTAGCATCTCCTGGAGGTGTGATGACTGCTTCGTTGTGCTGTACGCGGCGCTCTGCGTTTGTATAAAGTCCTTCTTTCTCGCTACTTGCAACGCCTGGAAGTATGACGTCAGCTTTTAGTGAAGTCTCGGTTAAGAATAGATCTTGCACGACATAGAAATCAACATGAGCGATACCTTTTAAGAAGTGGTTTGTATTTGGCTCAGAGATGACCGGATTTTCGCCGATAGTCCAGAAGAAATGCACCTTGCCATCAAGGATCGCATCAGGTACTTCGGTTTTATGAACGCCTATTTTTGAGCTCAAAAATCCAGGTTCTAGGTGCCACATTTTTTCAAACCAAGCTCTTTGCTCTGGATCAGTGACTGAGCCAAGATTTGGGAAGATATTTGGTAAAACACCCATATCGCAGCATCCTTGAACATTTTCTTGTCCACGTAATGGTAAGTCGCCTGTGCCAAGCTCACAGATGTTGCCAGTGATCAAGAATAAATTTGATACATCGCAAACTCCGCCAACGCCGTGGTTAAAGTGAGTTACACCCATGCCGTGAGTGATGACAGCCGGCTTTGTGGTAGCGTACATTCTAGCAGCCGCTCTGATATCCTCTGGATTTAGCCTTGTGTATTTAGCCACGACCTCTGGAGCATAGTCCTTTACAGCTTCTTTTACATACTCGATGCCTATTGTGTGATCTCTTACAAATTCCTCATTTACAAGACCTTCTTCGATGATAGTGTAAAGAAGTGCGTTGATAACAGGGATGTTGTGCTCAGGCTCTAGCTGCAAGTGGATGTCTGCTCTACTTGCAAACTCAGTCTTAATAGGGTCGATAACGATCAGTTTTGCACCGCGGTTTAGCGCTCTTTGGATGTGCATAGCTGCGATTGGGTGACCATTTTCTGGGTTTGAGCCTATCATTAATATACAGTTACTATAAGTGCCAATCTCTGTAAAGCTATTTGTGGCAGCTCCGTTTCCGATTGTTTTAGCAAGTCCTGCTACTGTCGGAGCGTGTCAAATTCTAGCGCAGTGATCGACGTTGTTTGTACCAATTACTGCACGCATTAGCTTTTGAGCGACGTAGTTGTCCTCAAGCGTACAGCGTGCTGAGAAGTTACCTGCTAGTGAGTCAGGGCCGTATTTCTCTTTTGCCTCTTTCATCTTTTCTACGACAAGGTCAAGTGCCTCGTCCCAGCTAGCTTCCTCAAAATCACCATCCTTTGAAAATACGCCATTTTTCTTTCTAATAAGTGGTTTTGTGAGTCTATCTGGACTTGCAACGTAGTCCCAGCCATAAAAGCCTTTTAAACATAAATTTCCTTGATTGACTGGATTGTCTTCAACGCCAGTGGCGGCACGAACGACGTTGTTTTCCACGTGCAAGGTTACTTGACAGCCTGTCCCACAATAAGGACAGATGACTTTGCCTTCTTTCATCACTTTCTCCTTCTAATTATGCATTTTCTGCATATTTATTTTGAGTAATATTACTAGTGCGAAACTTAATCTTTTATGAAAAATTCTTTATTTAAAAAATAAATTTTAATTTTAAGTTATATTTTATATAAAATTTAAAAAGCCGAATATATAGGAATTTAAAAAATATGCTAAATTTGCAGAAATTTCTAAAATTTATCAAATAAGAAATAAATTGTGTAAATTTGACACATAATCTGAAATAATAAAATTAATTTTTTATATTTAGTGATAAAAGGGATTTGCAGACAAATTTATTTTAATGAAAAATGTTAGTGAAATTTAAAAATAGAAAATTTAAAAAAAAGAAATTTAAAAGGAGAGCAGGTCACTCTCCGTGGGATTATTTATCTCTTAAGCCAAGCTCAGAGATTAGTTTTGAATATGTAGTGTAGTCTTTGTTTTTAAGATACTTTAAAAGTCTTTTTCTTTGACCAACTAGTTTCAAAAGACCTAAACGTGATGAAAAGTCTTTTTTGAAAATTTTAAGGTGTTCTGTAAGTTCAGTTATTCTAGCTGTTAAAAGAGCTATTTGAACTTCTGGAGAGCCTGTATCTCCCTCTTTTCTAGCGAATTTCGCAACTATTTGAGCTTTTTTAGCCGAATCCAAAGCCATGATGACCTCCTGATTGGTGAATTTTGGAAGAGCGATTATAGCATTTAAAACATAAAGTTAGATAAAACCACGCTTTTTAAAAATTAATGAAAAATGCAGTAAAAATTTAATAAAATTAGAGCTATTTAAAGAGTTAAGGAAGATAAATGCTTTTTACAAAGGCAAGCGAATACGCTCTACTTTCGCTTATTTTAATATCTCAAAAATCATCGCCAGTTGATGTTGATACGATCTCAAATGAACTTAAAATTTCAAAAAGCTTTTTAGCCAAAATTTTACAAAATCTTGCAAAAGATGGAATTTTAAAGTCGTTTAAAGGGGCAAATGGCGGTTTCGCACTAAATAACGAACCTGAAAATTTAAGCATAAAAAAGAT
This sequence comes from Campylobacter concisus, assembly GCF_002165775.1. Taxonomy (NCBI): domain Bacteria; kingdom Pseudomonadati; phylum Campylobacterota; class Epsilonproteobacteria; order Campylobacterales; family Campylobacteraceae; genus Campylobacter; species Campylobacter concisus. Next base: position 83,728 of record NZ_NDYP01000009.1, read on the forward strand.
AATAGAGTGCGCTGAAAAACGTGAACTTAACGTCTTTGAGTGCTCATCTTCTGCAGATGGCTGCCCGTCAAATAAAGCCTCAAGCTGTCAAATTTGGTCGATGTTTAGCGGTCTTCAAAGCAAGATCGACGAGATGCTTGATGCGATCAAACTAAGTGATATCATTAAGAAGTAAAGTTGGCAAAGCAAAAAAATAACATCTTAACTCTTGTTGCGCCGTTTCTTGCGCCAATTGTTAAGTTTAAAAGTCTTAGCATCGTTGGTATCATTGTTGCCATCCTTGCTATCATTATCGTACCGCTTCCAAGCGCGGTGCTTGACTTTTTCTTGGCACTTTCTATTTCTATTTCTGTGCTTATAATCTTAATTTCGATTTATGTGCCAAAACCAACCGATCTTAGTACATTTCCGACACTGATCCTTATCGTTACGCTTTTTCGCCTCTCGCTAAACATCGCAACTACGCGTATGATCTTAAGCGAAGGTCACAATGGCCCAGAAGCGGTCAGCGAGATCATCTCAAGCTTTGGAAATTTTGTCGTTGGTGGCAACTTTGTCATCGGAACCATCGTCTTTTGTATCTTGGTTCTCATAAATTTTATGGTCGTAACAAAGGGTTCAACCCGTGTGAGCGAGGTGCAAGCACGTTTTACACTTGATGCGATGCCAGGTAAGCAAATGGCGATAGATGCGGATTTAAACGCAGGTTTGATTGACGAAAAAACAGCGCGTGAAAGACGTCAAGCCATCATCGGCGAAGCAAATTTTTATGGCGCGATGGATGGTTCGTCTAAATTTATAAAAGGTGACGCCGTCGCTGGCATCATCATCACTATCATTAATATCATCGGTGGCTTTGCTATTGGCTCGTTTCAGCATGGCCTTGATATGGCTACATCGGCCCAGTATTATACGATCCTAACTATCGGTGACGGTCTTGTGAGTCAGATCCCAGGACTTATCACATCAACAGCAACTGCTATCATCATCACAAGGGCTAGCAAAGACGATGAGGACTTTGCAGAAGGCACTCTAAATCAGCTCTTGGGAGACTATAAAACCTTACTAATAGTTGGCTTCATACTCTTTATGTTTGCTCTTGTTCCTGGACTTCCGACACTATCTCTTGGCTTCATTGCATTACTGTTTTTGGGGCTTGGCTACATCATCAAGCAGACCAAAGATGGTGGATTAAATTTAAACCTTGCGCCAAAAGACAAAGCTGCTTCTAAAAAGACTGGAACAGGTGTGTCTGGTGCCGCAGGAGCTGGTGCGACAAGCGGCACCGCTGCTAAGGTTCCAAAGAAAAGCGACGAAGAGATAGCAAGAGAAGAAGAGACGAAGATAAATGATATCTTGAAGCTTGAAATTTTAGAGCTCGACCTTGGATATGGCCTACTAAAGCTAGCTGATGTAGATCTCATTGAGAGGATTCGTGCTATGAGGCGAAATATCGCTTCAAGTCTTGGCTTTTTGATGCCAAAGATAAGAATTCGTGACAACCTTCAACTACCGCCAAACGAGTACCGCTTTAAGCTAAAAGGTATCGTGATCGGTCAGGGTGAAATTTATGCGGATAAATTTCTAGCGATGGATAGTGGACTAGTTAGCGAAGATATCGAGGGGATTCCGACAAAAGAGCCAGCTTTTGGGCTGGACGCGCTCTGGATCGATGCTAGCGTCAAAGAGGACGCCATACTTAGCGGCTACACGATAGTTGATCCTGCAAGCGTCATATCAACGCATATGAGTGAGCTTATCAAACAAAATGCAGCTGAGCTTCTAACTCGCCAAGAGACGCAAAATTTATTAGACAAACTAAAGATCGACTACCCAGTTGTAGTCGAGGATACGCTAAGGATCGCACCTATAAATTTGATCCAAAAGGTTTTAAAAGCGCTGCTTAAAGACAATATACCGATCAAAGACCTACTTAGTATACTTGAATCAATTAGCGACATCGCCGAGGTTAGTAAAAACCTAGATATGATCATCGAGCACGTGCGCGCAGCGCTCTCACGTGTCATCACTTCGCTTTATGTCGATGAGAAAGGTCAGCTAAATTTTTACATTTTAGATAGTGCTGCACAGCAAAAGCTTATGGACGCGGTGCAATACAAAGACGGCGCATATCATCTTATGATAAATGTGGCTCAGACATCTTCGATCGTGCAAGCTTTGAGGCGTGAAAAAGAGAAACGTCCGATGAGTCAGCACGGAGAGATGGTGCTTTGCGTGGAGCCAAGCCTTCGCAAATTTATAGCAAATATCTGCGCAAATTTTGCCATCGACATCGTGGTGCTAAGCTTTGCTGAGATCTCGGCAAATACGCCATTTGAAACGGTTGGCGTCATAGAAATAGAAAATTTATAAAGGAAAACGATGAAAATTTATCACCTCTCGCACACCGACCTTGATGGATACGGCGCGCAATACATAACAAATTTTTACTTCAAAGATGTGAAATTTCTAAACTCAAACTACGGCAGGGAGATAGATGATAAATTTGCTCAAATTTTAGCTGAGATAGATGCTTCAAATGATGATAAAAACATCATCTTGATCACTGATCTAAATTTAAGCCTAGCTCAGTGTGAGAGCTTTGAAGATATGATAAGGGGTAAAAATATAAAGCTATTTTTGCTAGATCATCACCAAAGCGGTGCAGAGTGTGCGAGTGCCTATCCATGGTATTTTTTAGATAGCTCAAGGTGCGCCACAAAGATCACTTATGATTTTTTTGCAGGAATTTTTGGCAAAAACAAAGAGCTTGAAATTTTTAGTGACGTCGTAAATGCCGTAGATATCTGGCTAAAAGATGATAAAAATTTTGAGATGGGAAAGGTCTGCTTGGGGCTTGTGGCAAATGCTAAAGAGATAAATAAAGTGATGTTTGAAGCTGAAAACAACCTCTATATGGATCACATCCTAAAAGAAGCAAGCAAATTTTTTAACGAAAAAAACGACTATATCGGCCTTGATATGCAGGTGCATGCTATTAAGAAGTCATTTTTCAAAGAGGATAAAGACGACACGCTAAGCAATCTAATCTCAAACTATGTCGTAAAAAAGCTTAGTGAAAATAAAGAGAAATTTAGCATAAGCTATAAAAATCATAAAGGAATTTTAACCTACAATATCGGCAATGTTTCGGTTATTGGCAACGACTTTTTAGTGGCAAATCCTGAATTTGACTTCTTTATCGACGTGACAAATAAAAAAACGCTAAGCTTTCGCGCAAATGGCAAACTTGACGTTAGCACCATGGCAAAACACCTAGTTGGCGGTGGCGGGCACGTCAATGCAAGCGGCGGACTATTTGCAAATTTCAAAGATGGCTTTAGCTATGAGCCGATCAAAGCACAGATAATCGATCTAATAACTAAAAAAACACAGGAGGAAATATGAAAGAAGAAGAGGTAAGCGTAGAAGAACTTAGCTATGAGCTTAGTATGGTGCTTGAGGCGATGTTCTACTATGCTGGAGTAAAAAAAGATAAACTTGAAGAGGCGGCAAATCTTTATGTTGAGTGCATCGATGATGCGTTAGAAAATTCTGACGCTAGCGGTAGTGAAGAGGTCATAGAGATAGTTGAATATATGAAAAAACATCATTCAAAATTATTTAAATAAGGAAAGAAAATGAAGAAAATTTTAGTTTTAGTGGCAGCGGTTTTTGCGTTAGATACTATGGCAAATGAAAATTTAGACAAAGCAAACGAGCTTTATGCAAAGAAAAATTTTAATGAAGCTTATCCTTATTTTAATAAGGCTTGTGGAGAGGGTGAGAAAAAAGCTTGCACGATGAATGCGATCATGCTATTTAACGGCGACGGCGTAGCAAAAGATAGAGTTCAGGCTGAGAAAATTTTTACAAAAATGTGTGACGAAAATGAGGGCATGGCCTGCGAAAAACTAGGCGAAATGATCGCTTATGGCCTTGTAAAAGATAAAGACGCAAACGAAGCAAAAAACGAAGAAAAAGCAAAGGCTTTATTTAAAAAAGCTTGTGATAACGGCTACCAACCAGCTTGCGACTTCGTAGCAAAATAAATTTAAGAGGCTTAAAATGGGCTACAAACATAAAGATTTGATAGGAACTAGAGAGCTTAGCAAGGAAGAAATTTTATATTTTTTAGAGGCGGCGAAAGAGTTTAAGGAGCTAAATTTAAGCCAAGTGAAAAAAAATGACTATCTTCGCGGAAAGACCACGATAAACGCATTTTATGAAAACTCGACAAGAACTAGAACATCCTTTGAGATTGCCGCAAAGAGACTTGGAGCTGATACGATAAATTTCAGCTCATCAAGCTCGAGCGTGACAAAAGGCGAAAGCCTAAATGATACGATGAATAACATGGCTGCGATGAAAAGCGACATCATTGTGCTTCGTCACCCAAGCTCTGGTGCAGCGAAATTTGCAGCGGATAGAACTGACGCTAGTGTCGTAAATGCAGGGGATGGCACAAATGAGCATCCAAGTCAAGCCTTACTTGATCTTTTTACGCTAAGAGAGCATGGTAAAATTTTAGATAAAAACCTAAACGTGGCGATCATTGGCGACATCGCCAGAAGCCGCGTGGCAAGGTCTGACATCTGGGCGATGAAGAAATTTGGCATAAATTTAAAGCTATTTGCGCCAAGGATGATGATGCCAAAAGATGCTGAGGTCTTTGAGTCTCAAATTTGCAAAAATATGGAAGAAGCCTGCGAGGGCAGCGACGTCATCATCATGCTTCGCATCCAGCTAGAGCGTGGCGGTGCGGACGTAGCATTTCCAAGTTCGAGGGAGTACTCGAAATTTTTTGGACTAAATAAAAATAGGATAAAGCTAGCCAAACCCGATGCTATCGTACTGCATCCAGGACCGATAAATAGGGGCGTAGAGCTAAACTCAGATGTGGCTGATGGTACGCACTCAGTCATACTAAATCAAGTTGAAAACGGCGTTGCTATAAGAATGGCGATACTAAATACGCTTGTAAAAAATAGGGGCTAAAAATGAGAATAGCAATAATTAACGGCACTATCGTAAATAGCGACGAGAAATTTAAGGCAAATATCCTAATAGAAAACGGCAAAATAGCTAAAATCGGAAGTGAGAAATTTGAGGCTGATAAGGTCATAGATGCGACAAATAAGCTTGTCATGCCAGGACTTATCGACATGCACGTGCATTTTCGTGATCCTGGTCAAGAGTACAAAGACGACATCATCTCAGGATCACGGGCGGCCGTAGCTGGAGGAGTGACTACCTGCCTTTGCATGGCAAACACAAATCCAGTAAATGATAACGCGTCGATTACAAGAGCGATGATAGAAAAGGCTAAAAACTGCGGACTAATCGATCTTTTGCCAATCGCAGCCATCAGCAAAGGACTTGGTGGCAACGAGATCGTTGAAATGGGCGATCTTATAGAGGCTGGAGCAGTTGCATTTAGTGATGATGGCCTGCCAGTGACTAGCTCAAGCGTGATGAGAGCAGCACTTGAGTATTCAAGTATGTTTGGTAGCTTTTGTATAAGCCACTCAGAGGATTGCTCACTTTGCAGACAGGGCGTCATGCACGAGGGTAAGGTCTCAGCCATACTTGGACTTCGCGGAATGGCAAGAGAGAAAGAGGAGATCGCAGTGAGTCGTGATATGCTACTTGCAAAGCTTACTAAAGCACACATCCATATCGCTCACGTAAGCTCGGAGTACTCGCTAAAGATCATAGAAATGGGCAAAAAAGAGGGCATAAACATTACTTGTGAGGCTACACCACACCACTTTAGCTTTAGCGACGATGAAATTTTAAAAAATGCCTACGATACAAATTTTAAAATGTCACCACCGCTTCGTGAAATAAGCGACGTAAAAGCAGTAAGAGAGGCACTAAAAAGCGGACTTATAGACGTTATCGCGACCGATCATGCCCCACACCACACAGATGAAAAGATAGTGGAATTTGACAAGGCGCCATTTGGTATCATCGGACTTCAAACCCTTGTGCCACTCACTCTTAAGCTCGTAAATGAGGGCGTTATAAGCTTAGAGCGCATGGTGGAGCTAACATCTACAAATGTAGCTAAGATGCTAAATTTAAAAGATAAAGGCAGGCTTGCTGAGGGCATGCTAGCTGACATCGCGGTGATAGATCCTGAGATCGAGTATGTTTATGATGAGAAGATAAACCGCTCAAAATCTATAAATTCTCCACTCTTTGGTAAAAAACTAAAAGGCGCAGCGACTACCACGATAAAAAGTGGCAAGATCGTTTATGAGTTTGGGAAATAGTCTAAAATTGCTCGAGTTTGCGGGTAAATTTGACTTAGCCTATTTGATAGATAAAATTTGCTAGAAATTTCTAGCAAATTTTGGTTTGGATTATGAGTTGTATTTTTTAACGATACCGCGAACCACTTTTTCTATAAAAAGCGCAGATTCAACCTCGCAGCATTCTCTTGTTGAGTGAGGTGAGTGGATGTTTGGTCCAATAGAACATGCACTAAGACCCGCTTTTTTCTCCAAAAGCACGCCACATTCAAGTCCAGCATGCACAGCTGTTATCCTTGCATTTGGCTTATAAATTTTTAGCTCTTCTAAGATATCGTTTGCAAATTTATCATTTATAGGCTTCCAAGCAGGGTTTCTATCTTTTGCAATGACGCTAAAGCCAAGCGCTTTTGCAAGCTCAGAAATTTCAAATTCCATCCTGTTTAGCCCGTCTTTACTCATTGATCTAGCAAAAAACTCCACTTCAAGCATGTCATCATCTTTGATCTTTACAAGTGAGAGGTTTACGCTATCTTGTGGTATGCCTAGCTCGCAGTTGTAGGCTCTTACGCCTTGTGAAAATGAGTTAATAAGAGCTAAAATTTTCTCGCCATTTTCTAAAATTTCTTCACCCGTGCCAAGCTTTTTCACACTTAAATTTTCACACTCACTTTTTAGCTCTTTATCGCTTAGAACCAGTGCAGTTGCGCCACTTGGGATAGAGTTGCTTCGCTCGCCACCTTCAAATTTAACAAGCTTACATCCATTTTTAGTCACAAATGCCGCCAAAACCTTGATCGCATTTGGGATATTTTTATGTATCTCGTTGCCAGAGTGTCCACCAGGCAGTCCGCTCACTTTTATTTCATAAAGCGTGCTCTCTTTTGTTTTTTTGCTATTAAGCGAGGTATTGGCAAATAAATTTACACCGCCAGCACAGCCGATGGTGACCCTATCGTCCTCTTCGCTATCTAAATTTAAAAGCTTATCGGCTTTTAACTCGCCACTAAAACCAGTGGCTCCGATCATGCCGACTTCTTCGTTGTTTGTAAAGAGGCACTCTATGTCATCAAATTCGCTTATCATCTGCATCATGATAGCCACGCCGATACCGTTATCGGCACCTAAAGATGAGTTTTTGGCTCTCATGTAGCCATCATCGCCGTAAACTATCTCGATCTTTGGAGCATCGCCCATGCAGACCATATCGTAGTGGCTTTGCAAGCAAATTTTTGGTTTGCCCTTAAACGCATGAATGTTGCCAAAGCTATCGACTGTAACCTCACAGCCCTTATCTTTTGCATAGCTAGCTAGAAAATCACGCATCTTATCGGTCTCATAACTGCAGTGTGGTATCGTAGTAAGTGTCTCAAATTTCTTTAAAATTTCACTATTTGACATATTTGCCTCCGTAAATTTATTTTATCTCGCCCTTATAGCCAGTCGCATCTACTGCTTTTAAAAGCTCTTTTTCATCGACCTTATCATCTGCTATAACGACAGCTTTTCGCTCTTTTAGCGATACATCTGCCTTTTTTACGCCATCAACGCTAAGAGCAGCCTTTCTAACAATCGCCGTGCAAAGCGGACAGTGCATGCTGGGTACAGAAATTTCTATCTTTTTATCAGCATAGCTTGCTGCTACTAAAAGGGCTAAAACTAAAATTTTACGCATAAATTTCTCCTAAAAGCTCCGGATATGTAAGGAGTAAAAGTAAAATCACTCCAAAAAGTATATATATAAGTATCCATTTTTTCTTTTTATAGCTTAGGTTGCAGCTTTTTGGCTTGTAAAATAGACTAATTCCTGAAATCACAAAGCAAATGACGGCTATAACGCTTAAAGGGACGCGGTACTCGTATAAATTTTGTGTCCAAGATAGAAATGAAAAAGATGTGCCAAAAAGCAAGAAAAGAAGTGCTGGCAAACAGCACAAGGTAGCACCGATGGCGCTACCTATGGATGTTAGTATCAGCCAAAAGGCTCTCATTTTAGCTCTGTTGAGACGTAGTCGTAGCTAAATTCTTTTGGCGAATAGTAGTTTTGTGTGTTGCTATCAACCTCAGCGTATGGATAGCCAAAGTTGTTTAGCGGAGTTTGCTCTGGAGTCGGCTTTAAGATAAAGTCGCGGCCGTAGTTAAAGCCTATCCAGCACATCTCCCAGTTACCAAAGCAATAATCTCTCACAGCTACGATCTTAGCGTCATCATTTGTTAATTTCTCACCAAGTCTAACCTTTGTGACGTCTGCTGGATCAACTGGTATCCAACCATAGCCTTTTAAGTAAAACTCAGCCCTGCAGTGCTGTCCGCCTGAAATTTTAGCTACGCCATCTTTTGCGCTACCCATTTGATCTGAAAATCTAGACTGACCAACTCTAATGCCAAAAATTTCTCTTGCTGGGATGCCAACTGATCTGCAAAGTCCCACAAAAACTGAGTTTATATCGGTGCATTTACCAACTAGCTTGCCACTTTCCAGGATCGCTCTAACATCGCCCGTGCCACATCCAAGGACACTGTTATCACGCTGCATAGTGTTTGCAACCCACGTGTAGATCGCTTTTGCGCGCTCTAAATCGCCCTTTAAATTTCCAACTATATCTAGTGCTTTTGCTCTTACGACGCCGTCAGTTGGGATGTGTGAAGTTGGTTTTAAAAACTCCAAAATCGCAGGATCGACCTTCTCGTTTGGATCGAAATTTACCTTGCTAAAGTCGGTATTGCGCTCTGTTGTTTGAATTTTAAACTGCACATTTAAGATAGGTCTTGGCTCATTTTCTTCAAAATCAGCATACATTGTAGGTATTAGCGTATCTGAAATATAGACGTTTTTAGCGGTTGTGTTTATGACGTAGTCTTGAGTTAGTTGCTGATAAGTGGTGCTTAGTGGAAGTGGCAACCAAATTCTTGAGCTTTTGCCCTTTTCAAGTAAGAAATGTTTGAAATTTACATCGAAATTTCTAACTACTGGATTTGCTGGTTCATCGCTAGCTAGAGTGACACTTGGAAGCAGACTTGCTGCACCTAAAAAACTACTGAATTTAAAAAAATCTCTTCTTTGCATAAAATGCCTTTTTTGCTTAATATTAGCCAAACTTGGCTCTAAAACTGCCTGCTATTCTAGCATAAAAATTTTATTTATGATAAAATCCGCCACATGAAAAAGATTATATTTTTAGGCTTTATAGCGTTATTTTGCAACGGTTGCCTTTACATGAATGAGCGTGGAGTTTCGACTCAATATTATAATGACTGTAAAGAGTATTATGACGCGACTGGCACCTACCAAAAAGAGTGTCCACACAATATCGTCGATTGGAAATAGCGTGAATCTTAGTAAATTTAACGAGCAACAAAAGCAAATTTTTAATAGGATAGAAAATTTAGCAAATTTTGATTGCGAGCTTGAGCTAGAAAATAGTGTAAATGTGAAATTTAAAAATTTAAATCAAGCCGATAAAGACGAAATTTACGACCTCGCCCTTAGTCTAAAGCCTTGGAGAAAAGGGCCATTTTTACTTGATGATATATATATAGATAGCGAGTGGCAAAGTTTTATCAAATTTAATATCCTAGCACCGTATCTAAATTTAGCTGGCAAGTGCGTGGCTGATGTTGGTTGCAACAATGGATATTATATGTTTAAAATGCTTGAATACGGCCCCAAAAGCATAACTGGTTTTGATCCTAGCGCGCATACATTTTTGCAGTTTAAATTTTTAAACAAATTTATCCGCTCAAATATCACATATGAGCTTCTTGGTGTTGAGAACTTACCTGAATATGGAGTTAAATTTGATACGATTTTTTGTCTTGGAGTGATATATCACAGAAGTGATCCTATTAAGATGCTAAAAGAGCTAAAAACTGCGTTAAATCCTGGAGGCGAGCTATTTTTGGATACTATGTATATTGACATGGAGGGCGATTTTGCACTGAGCCCAAAAGATAGGTATTCAAAAATTCCAAATATCTACTTTGTACCGACTCTCTCGGCCTTACAAAACTGGTGCGAGAGGGCTAAATTTAAGGACTTTACCTTGCTTGAGACAAAGGCTACTGATATAAATGAGCAGCGAAAAACGCAGTGGATAGATGGTGAGAGCCTTGGAAATTTCTTAGATCCAAATGATAGTACAAAGACCATCGAGGGCTACCCAGCGCCAAAAAGAGCATATGTTAGAGTTAAAATTTAAGGATAAAAATGGCAGAAGAAAATATCTATGATGTAAAAGATGAGTCGCAAATAATCTTACCAGAAGATGAAAATCCATTAAGAAACGAGATCAAAACTGCTCCACTTGCAAAGCTAAATTTTAGCGGAACGGCATTTTTACTTGAAAAAAATCACGCAAAGACTAGATTTTTTACTACGGATGATATGGTGTGCGATACTGAGGGGCTTATTCATAGCGGATTTATTTTTATGGGGGCAAATCACGCTGCGCTTTTAGCCATAAATGAAGAATTTTGCGTTAGTATCGGGGCTAGGATAAATTTCTTTGGACCGCTAAAGCTTGGTGACGTGGTGGAATTTGACGCTCAAGCAAGATTTGAAGAGAGTAGAAAAAGAGAAGTAAAAGTGCTTGGATACGTTAAAGATATAAAAATTTTTGAAGGAATATTTCAACTTGTCACACTTGAAGAGCATATCTTCTTGGCTCAACAAAAAAATATCCAAAAAGAAGCTGCTATAAGGCAGAAAAAAGAGCGAGAAGAAGCCAAGGCTAATAGCTAAAAGTAAGTAAGAATTTTTGATTTTCTTATTATTTAATCCCAAATAAAACGAAATTTTAAAAAGACAATCTTTATCTCATTATCCTATTTTGGTAAATAATTGGTAACATTTTTTAAATTTTTAAGGAAAATTAAGCAATAAAATTAATTTTCTGTGATAATATCCTTGCAAAACTTTTTATCAAAAGGAGATTTAGATGAAAATTACAAAAGTTAGCTTAGCTGCTTTGGTTGCTTTAGGTGCATTTTCAAGTGTTGCAAGTGCAACTCCACTTGAAGAAGCTATAAAAAATGTAGATCTTTCAGGATTTGCAAGATATCGTTATACAAATGATAGTACTAAGAAAACTACAGCTGATACTGTAAAAGGTAATACTGCAGGCCATGCTTTTAGAATGCAAACATCATTTAAAGCCGCTATTGATGATAATTTCTTTGGTGTATTGACACTAAGATATGCTGCTACTGATGATTCAGGCGATAAAGTAGCAACTGGTACAGATAAAACAAATACAACAAATTCTTTTGGTGTATATGAGATGTATCTAGGATACAAAGTATCTGACACTACTATTACAGCTGGCAAGCAACTTATCAAAACTTTCTATGATGATGGTGATATAGCAGGTACTGGTCTAAAAGTAGTAAATACTGATGTACCTGGTCTTACTTTAACAGCTGCAGCTTATGATGCACTACAAAGCGACGGTACTGAAATAGATGGTCCATTGCTTAATAGAATAGTAAATGGTACTGAAAATGATAAATTTAATGGTTCTGCTGGCAATCTTTACTATTTAGGTGCAGCTGGCAGTTATGATCCAGTATCTTTTAAAGCAGCTATTGCAAATCTTCAAGAGATAGCAACACTTTATGGTGCTGAAGCTGGTGTTAGCTTTAATGTAACCGATGATGTAAATCTAAACCTAAAAGGTCAATTTGTCCATAACGACTCAGATCACAAAGATGTAGCTGATGCTAACTTCTGGGCAGTTCAAGCTGGCACAAAACTATTTGGTGCTAAGCTTAACGCTGGCTATTTAGACTTTGATGCTAAAAATAAAGATAATAATAAGTGGTCATTTACTTCAATTGATGCAAGCGGACAGTTAATCAACCCAACTAAACTACTAAATAGTGTAATGGGTGGCGGCGGAAAACAATATTACAACAATATCAAAGGCAACAACGACTACTGGTTTGTTAATGCTGGATATGATATAGATAAATTTGGTCTTGGTGCTGGTTATACTCAAGGTAAAGGCACAAGCTATGCTCTTGATAAAGAGAGAGCAAAAAGAAATGAGTGGTATGCACAAGCTAGTTACAAATATAGCAAAAAACTTAATTTCCTAACTTGGTATGCAGCTGCTAAAGACAAAAAAGATGGTGAAAACTACAAACAAAATCGTATAAGATTTGAAGCAAAATATAGCTTCTAAAACCTTTATCCGAGCGAGCTTTCGCTCGGACCTTTTTAAAATTTAATAGACTCCTAAAATTTCTCTACTCTTTTTGATTGACTCTTAGTTTTATAAAAATATAAATTTTTAATAGTGATTAAGTGTACTTTAGAAGCTTGAAATTTGAAATTAATACCACCGAAATTTTTAGCTATTTTTTACTATACCTATCCAATAACCAATATTGTTTTGCTCGGTCTTTAGTGTACTGACTTCTCCGTGCCCTGGATAAAGCGTGAAGTTACCTTTTAAATTTTTACATTTTCCTAGACTTTTTAACATTTCATTTTTATCTGAAAAAGGAAAATCCCAGCGTCCTATGCTTCCTCTAAATAAAAAATCCCCACTAAACATCATGTCTTCTATCTCTATCATCGAGCAGCCTGGTGTATGTCCTGGAAAATGATGAAATTTGATGCAAAAATCATCAATGTTAAAATTCTCATCATTATCAATCAAAACATCCGGAGTAAAAGTACTTTTCATATAACCAAAAATATCACTCTCACACATGAAAGCATCGAATTTATTAATATAAACTGGAATTTCTAGCTCATCTTTTAATTCACCAGCATCAAAAATATGATCAAAATGCCCGTGAGTGCAAAGGATGGCTTTTAAATTTTTAGCATTTTGTAAAACCCACTCCTTTGCCCCGTCTCCTGGATCTATCACTAAAGATGAGTTATTTTTTGTAACGATGTAACAATTAGTGCCAAAATCTCCAAAACTTTTGTGTATTACTCTCATTTTTTACCTTAAATTTATTATTTCTTAAAATTTTACATCTTTTTACTTAAACTTAAAGAAAAATTTTAAATTCACTTAGTATAATTTTTACAAAAGGAAGCAAATCTAGGCAAAGGAAGAATGAAGGAGTATCAAAAGATCGAAGAAACTTTAGTTTTTAGCTTAAGAGATAAAACTAAAGATAAAAATTTGTTGTTGGGTGTTAGTGGAGGTATTGATTCTGCTGTGGTAGCGACTTTGTGTGCAAGAGCAAAACCAAATGAAACTCATGCACTCATTATGCCAACAGCATCATCAAACAGACAAAATATGGACGACGCCTTAAATTTATGCGAAAAATTAAACATAAAATATAAGGTTTTATCAATAGAGGGTATTTTAAATGCCTTTTACGAAACGATAGATGTAAATTTAAGCAATTTAAGAAAAGGGAATTTAGCAGCTAGAGTTAGAATGAGCTTGCTTTATGATTATTCATCTAGTATAAACGCTCTAGTTATCGGAACAAGTAACAAAAGTGAGCTTATGCTTGGATATGGCACGATATTTGGGGATTTAGCATGTGCGATAAATCCTATTGGAGAGCTTTACAAAAGTGAAATTTTTGAATTTGCAAAACATCTTGGGGTTGATAAAAATTTTATCAACAAAGCACCTTCGGCTGATTTGTGGGATGGACAAAGTGACGAAGGCGACATAGGTTACAGTTATACTGTTATTGATGAGATTTTAGAAAATTTAGAAAATAACAAGGAGCAAGTCATCAAAAAGTTCGGATTAAAAGCAGTATCGGATATAGAAAATAGAGTTGTTTCAAACAGGTTTAAACGACAAATGCCGTTGATAGTGAAAATTTAAAGGATTAAAGATGAGAGAGATTCCGTTTTATAGACCAACTATCACTGAGCGTGAAAGTGAGCTTATTGAGGAGGCTTTGCACTCTGAAAATACTACTAATATCGTTGCTAGATTTGAAGAGAAGTTAAAAGAGTATTTTGGTGCAAAATTTGTAGTTACCACAAATAATATCGCAGCCGCACATCACTTGGCACTAAGCGCGCTTGATACTAAACGCGGAGACAAGGTCATTTGCTCCATAAATGCTTTTCCTAGCATTGCACAAGCTGTTAGACATTTTGATGCTGAACCTATTTTTGTGGATGTTGATGAAGAAGATTTTAACATCTGCCCAGACGCCCTTGAGAAAGTGCTAAAAGAGCAAAATCATAAAAAATTAAAATGTGCTTTTATCTCTCACATCGCAGGGCAAAGTGCTAGGATGGACGAGATAACGGCTATTTGTGAGAAATACGGTGTAAAAATTTTAGATGATGCAAATCGCGGTATGGGACTAACATATAATGGTAAAAAGGTTGGTTCAGACTCCTTTTTGTCATGCTTTCAAACACATTCGCGTGTGCAAAATCCTATATCAACGGTTGGATTTTTTACGACAAATGATGAGGAAATTTATAAAAGAGCAAAACTACTTCGCAACTATGCTCTTGTAAATGGCATTGATAAATTTGGTAGCTTGAGTTATATTTATGATGTCGTTGATATTGGCTTAAAGTATGATATAAACTCAATAAATGCAGCATTTTCTATTGCACAGCTAGAAAGAACAGACAAGCTCATACAAAGAAGACAAGAGATCGCAAAAATTTATGACAAAGAGATTGGCGAGTGCCACAATATAACAATCCCTGTCAAAAAACGCGAACACATTTATACTCAGTATATTATTAAGATAAACAAAAATCGTGACGGCTTTGCTAGAGAGCTTTTGGAACACGGTATTCACACATCATTGCACTACATACCGATACATTTACTAAGTTATTATAAAAACAAATACTCGCTTAAAGTAAATGATTTTCCGAATGCTTTAAAAAATTATCAGCAAGTGTTGTCGCTACCTATTTATCATAGTTTGAGTGATGAAGAGGTGCAATATATCTGCAGCAAAGTAAAAGAAATTTCTAAAACTCGTGTTTAAGAAATTAAATATTTTCTTGCATTCTTGGGCGAATGACTACTTCTTTCGCCCAAATTTCTTTCAAATTTTACTAGCATTTTTACTTTTGCCACTAAGTTTTATCTATTTTCTTATTGTTGTTTTTAAGAAATTTACTGCTAGAAAAATAGACTTTGGCATAAAGGTGATAAGCGTTGGAAATTTGACACTTGGAGGAAGTGGTAAGACCCCGCTTTGCGTAGCAATTGCTAAAAATTTCGAGGGCGCTTTCATCATCCTTAGAGGATATAAAAGAAAGAGCAAGGGCATGCAGGTTGTCGCAAGGGATGGCGAAATTTTACTTGACGTGGCAGCGAGCGGCGATGAGGCGATGATATATGCTACAAGCCTTAAAAACGCAAATGTAATAGTAAGCGAAGATAGGAAAATAGCTATAAACTACGCTAAAAAGCATGGCGCAAAGTATATCTTACTGGATGATTGTTTTTCTAAATTTGACATAGCCAAATTTGACATTTTGGTGCGCCCAAGACCAGAGCCAAGGCTAAAATTTTGCCTGCCAAGTGGGGCTTATAGATATCCATTTAGCTTTTATAAATTTGGTGATTTTGTAGCGATTGAAGGGCAAACTCACTTTAGAAAAAGTGAAATTTTAAATAAAAGCGAAAAAATGGTACTAGTAACTGCCATAGCAAACCCAGAGCGCCTCAAGCCATTTTTTGATGAGTGCATAGCTCGCGTCTTTTTTCCTGACCATTATGATTTTTCAAAAGATGAGCTAGAAGAGATTTTAAAAAGATATGGTGCGACCTCGCTTTTGATGACGCAAAAGGACTATGTAAAGGCAAAGGATTTTGGGCTGAGAGTATCGCTTATCACGCTTGAAGTTACGCTAAGCGAGGAGTTTAAAAAGGTTTTAGCGCAGCAAATTTAAGCCCATTTTGTTATAATGAGCCACTTTTTAAAAGGAAAATTTAGATCAAAATGAGAATTTTAATCACCTCAGTCGCAAAGAAAAAAGAGGCAAAAAAACTAAGCAAAAAGCTCGTGAAAAAGGGACTTGCAGCTTGCGTGAGTAGCTTTAGCGCAAAGAGCATTTATCTTTGGGAAGAGAAGCTTTGTGATGAAAAAGAGCAAATTTTACTCATAAAAACGGACGCGAAATTTAAAAAAGTAGCTAAATTTATAAGAAAGCACCACAGCTACGAAACCCCAGAAATTTTGGCGCTTAAGCCAAAAGAGGTTTTTAAAAAATATGAAAATTGGATAAAAAAATCAACCAAAAAGGCAAAAAATGAGACTAACACCAACTAGAAGCGTAAAAGATGAAAAGGTAAAAAATGTAAATTTAAGCACAGCCATGCTTAGCCCAAGCTCTGCTCACGGCGGACTTTATGCGCCAAAAAAGCTACCAAAGATCACAAAGGCAAAGTGGCAAGAGTTCTCAAGCCTAACCTACGAAAAGCTCGCACTTCACATCATCTCTCTATTTAAATTTGACGTGCCAGAGGCGTTTTTCAAAAAAGCGGTTAAGAGATACGCGAGTTTTGATGATCCAAAGCATCCAGTCATTTTTAAAAAAATAGATAAAGATTTATACGTAAATGAGCTATATCACGGTCCAACGAGGGCATTTAAGGATATGGCGCTTCAGCCTTTTGGCTCACTTCTTAGCCAGCTTGCAAAAGAGCGAGGCGAAAAATATCTCATCATGTGCGCAACGAGCGGTGACACGGGCCCTGCGACACTTCAAACCTTTGCAAATGACGAAAATATCAAGGTTGTTTGCCTCTATCCAGATGGTGGCACAAGCGAGGTTCAAAAACTGCAAATGCAGACCATGCAGGGTGAAAATTTAAAGGTTTTTGGTATAAGAGGCGACTTTGACGACGCTCAAAGGGCGCTAAAAACGCTACTTGCAAATGATAAATTTAAGGCCGAGCTTAAGAAAAAATGTCTTAAACTAAGTGCGGCAAACTCGGTAAATTTTGGCAGAATTCTCTTTCAGATCATCTACCATGCCTACGCCTACGTAAATTTACTAAAACAAAAGGCACTTAAGGCAAACGAGAGCTTTGACATCATCGTGCCAAGTGGAAATTTCGGCAACGCTCTTGGGGCATATTACGCTAAAAAAATGGGCGCAAAGATTGGCAAGATCAAGATCGCTTCAAATGCAAACAATATCTTGACGCAGTTTTTCACCACTGGCATTTACGACCTCAGGGATAAAAAGCTGGTTAAGACGATAAGCCCTGCCATGGACATTTTGATCAGCTCAAACGTTGAGCGCTTGCTGTTTGATAAATTTGGTAGCGTTAGAACAAATGAACTCATGCAAAGTCTTGCAAAAAATAAATTTTATAAGCTTAGTAAGCAGGAGCTTGAAGCGTTAAAAGAGGACTTTGAGGCTAGCTGGTGCGACGATAAAGAGTGCGAGGCATATATCGCAAAGCTCGCAAAGGGCGGCTACGCGATCGATCCACATACGGCTACTTGTTTTAAGATGATGGATGCTAGCCACATAAACGTCATCACATCGACCGCGCACTGGGTGAAATTTACGCCAAGCATGATCAAAGCGTGCCAGATCAAAGATACAAAAGATGAAAAAGATGCGCTGACAAAGACCGCTAAAATCTTAAATGACAGCGTACCAAACTCGATAAATTCGCTATTTAGCGCGAAAATTTTACACAAAAATATCATAAAAGAGGACGAGATCGAAAAGTGCGTCCTAGAATGGATCGAGCGATGATAATTATACCAGCCCGCCTTGCCTCAACAAGGCTTAGTAACAAAATTTTAAAAGAGATAAATGGCGTACCAATGTTTGTGGTAACGGCTCTTAGAGTAAGTGGTGTGGATAATGTGGTGGTTGCGGTGGATGAGCAAAGTGTGCTGGATATCGCCAAGGCTCACGGTATAAAAGCTGTGCTAACTAGCAAAGATCATCAAAGCGGGACTGACAGGATAAACGAAGCGGCGCAAATTTTGGGACTAAGCGAGAGTGAGATCATCATAAATGTTCAGGCCGATGAACCATTTATTGAGCCTGAAAATATCGCCAAATTTAGAGCATTTTGCGAGCAAAACAAGGGGAAAGCCTTTATGTTTTCTTGCTATAAAAAGATGGACGATGAGTTTGCGGATGATAAAAATTTAGTTAAAGTTGTGACTAATTTTGAGGGATATGCACTTTACTTTTCAAGATCAAGGATACCATTTAACAGAAGCGAGTGCAAAAGCTACAAGGTGCACCTTGGCATTTACGGATACAGTGTAAAAAGTTTAAAAGAGTTTTGCACTCTTATGCCTTCAAGTCTTGAAAATACCGAAAAGCTCGAGCAGCTTCGTGCTTTAGAAAATGGCAAAAAGATAGTGATGCTAGAGGTTGAGAGCCAAAGTATCGGTATCGATAGTGAAGAGGACTACCAAAGAGCTCTAGCTAAATTTGGTAAAAAATAAGTCGGTAAATTCTCTTTAAATAAAGTCAATATTTAAGGAGAATTTATTTAAATTATTAATCTTTAAATGCAGCAAAAAAATATTTTTCTACTCAAATAATATAAAACTAATTTTTCTTGATCTTTATTTTTTTGATTTTATCTTTAACTACATAAAATTTTAAAATTGCACTCGAGTAAAAGTCTTTATAGAAACCTAAAAATTTAGGCTCTTTCTTAGTGCAGATAGCTGCAAACACGCTCTCAAGGTCTATTCTCTCTTTTTGTGTCAAATTTTCCATCTATTTTCCTAACAACTTTCTCATCTTGTTTATAACAAATAATATTTCATCGTCATCAAGCTCACAAAGCAGTTTACAAACCGCAGCGGCAGCTTGTGGCTTTGAGTTACCAAGTCTCCAGTCCTGGTATGTTCTCATTGGTACACCAAGCTCTTCTGCCATTTTTGCTTGTGAAATTTTCTTACCGATATTTTTTGCCTCAACTGCATTATGAAGCAAATTAAATATATCACTTGTTTCAATCATTGAATAATTATACGTTATTCATCATTAAATATACCTAAAATATTATATAAATAATGTAAAAAAGTATATAAATATCAAAATAAGGTATTAAATATACTAAAAATTATTTATAATATACGTTATAACGTATAAAAAGCTTTTAAATTTTTGAATAAAATTAGAAATTTCGGGTTTTTATGTTGAAGTTAAATTTATTATTTTGTTTTAAATTTTATTTCTTTTTACGCAAAGCTTATATTATAGGCGTTAAAAAAGTTTAGTTATATAGGCTAAATATATATAAATAAATTTTTTTAACTTATATACTTGACATTGATAAACTAAAGTTGTATAATCCGCTTAGCAATTAAAAAGAAAGAGTGCTAAAAGTGAGTAAAACAAATAAACGTGATTTGATACTAAACTCTATTATCGAAGCTTATTTGCAGGATAATATGCCAATTGGATCAAATGAGCTTGGCTCTCGTATGAGCGCGGCTATTCCGGCTTCTACGATACGCGTTTATTTTAAAAAGCTTTCGGATGAGGGCGAGATCACAAAGCTTCACATTAGTGGCGGTCGGATACCAACAATCGCTGCGATGAGAAGATATTGGAGTGAAATTTTTGCTATAAGTGATATAAACTTAGAGATAAATGATGCCGAAGAACTGAAAAAGTTATGTGATGAATTTGAACTTTATTGTATGATTTTTGGCACAATCGATAATGAATTGCTAGAAATTTTAAATTTAAATAATAGATATATGATCTTAAATTTTGGTGAAGATGAGATCGTTATTAAATTTGATGCTAGGATGTATAAATTTTTAAGTAATCTTGCTGGAGTTAGTTTAAACAAGCTTGAGCTTATCTGCTCTCAAGTTGGCTTAAGCGAACTAAAAAGTAAAATAAGAGAACTTAAAAGGACTAAAATTTACTTCCAGGAAAATGAAATTTTAGCCTTTGATATGTTTAAAGATAGACGTTTTAAGATGGTTTTTGACCCAAGTTTTAGCTTACAAATGGATGAGAAACTTACATTTTCTCCTATGTTTGATGAAAATTTTATGGGCCTCAAATTTAGTGCGAACTATTTTGGTAACGAAGCACAGATGATCTGTGCTGGCAGTATTTATACTGACTATGTGAAATTTATAAATCTAATAAAGGAGGCTGCGTGAGCGAAGAGGTAAAAGGGCAAAATCTACCTGAGGTTGAGCCTGTGCAAGAACTAGCTAATGATAGCGTAAATTTGGACGCACTTGGCGATATTTCAAAGGTTGAAAAACTTGAAAAAGAGCTCGGGGAGATAACTGATAAATATTATAGAGCAAATGCTGAATTTGAAAATATCAAAAAGCGTTATGAAAAAGAGAAGACGGACGTTGCAAACTATGCAAATGAGAAATTTGCTAGGGACTTACTACCAGTCATTGATGCTCTTGAGATCGCTGCGAATTTTGATCCAGAGGATGATGAATTTGCCAAAAAGATCAAAGAAGGTATTTTGATAACTATAAATCAGTTTAAAAAATGCTTTGAAAAGCATGGTGTAAGTGAGATACCAACTGATACTGAGTTTGATCCAAGTGTGCATAATGCCGTTTTAAGGGTCGATAGCGAGGAGAAGCAGAGTGGTCAAATCGTACAAGCTTTGCAAAAAGGCTATATGATAAATGGTAGGGTTTTGCGCCCAGCTATGGTCAGTGTAGCAAACTAAATTTATAAAAATAAAATCTAATAAAAAGGAAAAATATGTCAAAAGTTATAGGTATAGACTTAGGTACAACAAACTCTTGTGTGAGCGTTTTTGAGCGCGGCGAGAGCAAGGTTATCCCAAACAAAGAGGGTAAAAACACAACTCCATCTGTTGTTGCTTTTACAGACAAAGGTGAAATTCTGGTAGGTGACGTCGCAAAACGTCAAGCAGTTACAAACCCTGAAAAAACGATATATTCTATCAAGCGTATCATGGGTTTGATGAGTAATGAAAAAAATGCTGAAGAGGCAAAAAGCCGCTTGCCATATCACGTTGTAGATAGAAACGGCGCTTGCGCAGTTGAGATCGCTGGTAAGGTTTACACTCCGCAAGAAATTTCAGCAAAAATTCTTATCAAACTAAAAGAAGACGCTGAAGCATACCTTGGTGAAAAGGTAACAGATGCGGTTATTACTGTGCCAGCTTACTTTAACGATAGTCAAAGAAAGGCCACAAAAGAGGCTGGAACGATCGCAGGACTAAACGTACTTCGTATCATCAACGAGCCAACAGCTGCAGCACTTGCTTATGGTCTTGATAAAAAAGAGGCTGAGAAAATTTTAGTTTACGACCTAGGTGGCGGTACATTTGACGTTACAGTACTAGAAACTGGCGATAATATCGTTGAAGTTTTAGCAACTGGCGGTAACGCATTCTTGGGCGGTGATGACTTTGATAACAAGATAATTGACTGGCTAGTAAGCGAGTTTAAAAATGAAAATGGCATCGATCTAAAAGGCGATATCATGGCACTTCAACGCTTAAAAGAAGCTGCTGAAAATGCTAAAAAAGAGCTAAGCTCAGCTCAAGAGACTGAGATAAATTTACCATTTATCACAGCTGATGCAACTGGTCCAAAACACCTTGTTAAAAAGCTAACTCGTGCTAAATTTGAGGGCATGATCGACTCACTTGTGGGCGAGACTATCACTAAGATAAACGAGGTAACAAAAGACGCTGGTTTAAATAAAAGCGACATCAAAGAGGTCGTAATGGTCGGTGGTTCAACTCGTGTGCCACTAGTTCAAGAAGAGGTTAAAAAGGCATTTGGTAAAGAGCTAAATAAGAGTGTAAACCCAGATGAAGTCGTGGCTATCGGTGCTGCAATCCAAGGTGCGGTTATAAAAGGCGACGTTAAAGACGTGCTACTTCTTGACGTTACTCCACTTAGCCTTGGTATCGAAACACTTGGCGGCGTGATGACAAAGATCATCGAAAAAGGCACAACCATACCAACTAAGAAAAGCCAAGTCTTCTCAACTGCTGAAGATAACCAAAGTGCCGTTACTATTATGGTTTTACAAGGTGAGCGTGAGTTTGCAAGAGATAATAAGTCACTTGGAAATTTCAACCTTGAAGGCATTCCAGCAGCTCCAAGAGGTGTTCCTCAAATAGAAGTTGAGTTTGACATTGACGCAAACGGAATTTTAACTGTTTCAGCAAAAGATAAAGCAACTGGCAAAGCTCAAAACATCACTATCTCTGGATCAAGCGGCTTAAGCGAAGAAGAGATAAACAACATGGTAAAAGATGCTGAGCTTCATAAAGAAGAGGACAAAAAGCGCAAAGACGCAGTTGAAGCTAGAAACCAAGCTGACGCACTAGTTCATCAAACTGAAAAAAGCATGAGCGAGCTTGGCGAGAAAGTTCCAGCTGAGGATAGAAGTAACATCGAAGCTGCGTTAAATGATCTAAAAGAGGTCTTAAAAGATGAAAATTCTTCAAAAGAGCAAATCGATGCTAAAGTAGAAGCTCTAAGCAAAGCTAGCCATAAACTAGCAGAAGCTATGTATAAAAAAGATGAAAACGCTGGAGCAAACGGCGGAAATAATAAAAAAGACGACGACGTTATAGACGCTGAAGTCGAGTAAAACTCCTAGAGCAGGGCACTTGCCTTGCTCTTTTATAAATTTATCTTCATAAATTCTTAAAATTGATTTAAAATAAGCAGTTTAAATAGTTAAAATTTATATAATGCCAAACAAAAAGGCTAAAAAATGTACTTATTTTTTTTGATTACTCATTTAATTTGTGCCATTGTATTTATAGGATACGTATTTTTCGATGTTTGCATATATCCGTTTGCTAAAAAAACGGTTGATGCTAAAACCCTTGAAATAGTTAAAAAAGCCTACACAAAAGGCAGCGCAAAGGTATTTGGCACAGCGTTTTTATTGCTTTTAATAAGTGGCGCTTATATGGCAAAAGACTATTTTGGAGGCGAGCTTGGTTGGTGGCAAAGCAACTTTCAAAAGCTACTGCTTATAAAAATTTTTGTTTTACTTATAATGTGCTTTGTAACTTTTATCTCTGTTTTTAATGTCGTTCTTTTAAAAAAGCCTGATCCATTTGGTAAATTTTCACATTTAATAGCTCTAGTACTTTGCCTGATAATGGTCGTTTTGGCAAAAGTAATGTGGTGGGCTTAAAAATTTAGCTAATAAATCTAAGCAAATCGCTAGCTAAAAGTTAAAAGCATTCTAATCAATACTCTTTAACTTATCTTTATTTAGCCCTTCTTCTATGCGCTTTATCTCTTCACTTCCATCTCTTACGACGTTTTTGTCAAATTCCAAGTAGTCATTTATCTTTTTTGGATATTCAACGTGACTTAGAATAAATTTAAAGACATTTAGTCTAGCTTCTTTTTTGTTATCGCTTGAGACGATGACCCATGGTGAAATGCTATTGTGAGAGGCAAGAAGCATAGAATATTTAGCGATAGAGTACTGATCCCAAAGTTCTTGTGCTTTTTGATCAACGGGTGAAATTTTAAATTGCTTTAACGGATCATTTTGCCTCTCTTTGAAGCGTTGTTTCTGCTCATCTTTTGTGATTGATAGATAAATTTTAAAGAAAATTATGCCAGAGTTTATGATCATCTCTTCAAATTTTGGCACTTCACGTAAAAATTCCTTATGCTCTGCTTGCGTGCAAAAGCCCATCACTGGCTCAACACCAGCTCTATTGTACCAGCTTCTATCAAAGATCACGATCTCTCCAGCACTTGGTAGATGAGTCACATATCTTTGAAAATACCACTGCGTTTTTTCGACATCACTTGGCTTAGCAAGCGCTACTATACGGCAACCTCTTGGATTTAGATGCTCAGTTAGGCGTTTTATCGTTCCGCCTTTGCCGGCTGCGTCGCGTCCTTCCATTAGCATAAGTACTCTAAGGCCTTTTTCTTTTACGTAATTTTGAAATTTTAAAAGTTCAATTTGAAGCAGTCTAAGCTCTTCCTCATAGCCAAGCTTCTCGCCTTTTTGGTGTTTTTTGTCTTTTGACATCTTTGCTCCTTTAAAATTTCACATATTTTCACGATTTTACAATAAAATAGAATAAATTTAAGAATTTAGACTAAAATCATCTTTTTTAATTTAGCAAGGATTAGTATGTTTTTAAAATTTCTTTTTTCGCTTATTTTATTTGCAGGCTCGCTTTTTGCCGAGGTTTTAGATGTTAGCAAAGCCTTTGTTTTAACTCCAAGTGTAGATAGTCAAAATGTTGAGGTAAAGTTTAACTTTGGTGAAAATATCTATCTTTATAAAGAGAGTTTTGAGATTAAACTAGCTGGCAAAAAGATAAATGAGCTATTAAATTTGCCAAGTAGTGAAAATACGGGAGAATACGAAATTTATCCAAAAGATTTTTCGATTTTTATCCCATTAAATTTGGTAAAAGAAAATCTTTCAAATGGCAAAGCGATACTTGACATTAACTATCAAGGCTGTGCTAAAAACGGCATTTGCTACCGTCCACAAAGTAAAATTTATGAGATAACTGACCAAGCTGGAAAATTTAGTATCGCTACTTTTAAAAAAGAGCAAAAAAGCGGTACCGACAGCTTTGCTGAAGAATTTTCTAGCGAGCAAGATATTGCAAATGGGCTTGGAGATAAAAATTTCTTTATCTCGCTTCTTACTTTTTTTGGTTATGGTCTCTTGCTTTCACTAACACCTTGTGTCTTTCCGATGATACCGATACTTTCAAGCATAATCGTCTCAAAAGGCGCTAATTTAAATGCAAAAAAAGGCTTTTTATTATCATTCATTTATGTTGTCGCTATGAGCCTAGCTTATGCACTAGCTGGAGTGGCAGCTAGCCTACTTGGCTTTGGCATCGCAGGCGCTTTGCAAAATATCTATGTGCTTGGCACTTTTGCAGCCATTTTTGTCATTTTAAGCTTTAGCATGTTTGGATTTTATGATATAAAATTGCCAGCAAAATTTGAAAATTTGATAAGTAAAAAATCGCAAAATAGTTCAGGCTATGTTGGAATTTTTATTATGGGTTTTGCCTCAGCTCTCATAGTATCACCTTGCGTAGCAGCACCATTAGCTGGTGCGCTTCTTTATATCGCTCAAAGTGGAAATGTCTTTTATGGTGGCATTATGCTTTTTGTCATGGGGCTTGGCATGGGTGTGCCGCTACTTATTATCGGGCTAAGCTCTGGAAAGCTCTTGCCAAAACCTGGTAGCTGGATGGATGAAGTGAAAAAATTCTTTGGTTTTTTAATGCTCATAATGGCGATTTGGATCCTTTCGCGTGTGCTCGGAGAATTTTTTGAGCTATTAGGATATGGCATTATAGGCGTTTTTATGGCGGTTTATTTTGGGGCATTTGAAGTAGCAGAGCAAAGCTGGACTAAGTTTAAAAAAGCGTTTTTTATCCTAGTTTTTATATATTCAGTTATGTTAATAGTTGGTTCATTTTTAGGCTCAAAGGAGGCTTTTTCTCCGCTTTCTGGACTAAATTTAGCAAAAAGTGATAGTGCGTTAAAATTTAATTCCGTTAAAAATTTAGATGAACTAAATGAGATACTAAAAAACTCAAACAAGCCCGTTTTAGTAGATTTTTATGCTGATTGGTGTGTAAGCTGCAAAGAGATAGAAAAGATCACTTTTAAAGATGGTGATGTTATGGATGCTTTGGCAAATTTTGCACTTATTCGTATCGATGTAACAAATGGCGGATCACAAAATGATGAGATGCTAAGAAATTTTGGGCTTATTGATCCGCCTGCGCTCTTGTTATTTAGTGGTGGAGATGAGCTAAAATTTCTTAGAACTATCGGTTTTATAGATGCTAAAAATTTTCTAGCAAAGCTTGAGAAAATTAAATAACCTTGTCCTTGCTGTTACAAAGATCATTTAAGATACACTCATGGCAAAGCGGCTTTTTGGCTTTACAGGTGTAACGTCCAAAGAGCACCATGACTTGATGAAGCTTACCAAGATCTGTTTTAAAGGCATGGCTAAGATCAGCTTCAGTAGCTTCTGGCGTTTTTGCATGGCTAAGATCAAGTCTGTGCGCCACCCTAAAAACGTGCGTATCAACAGCCATAACATTTGCATTTGTAGCTTCTAAAAGTACGACATGAGCGGTCTTTTGTCCAACTCCAGCAAGCGCTTTTAGCTTCTCTTCATCAAGCGGAATTTCTCCATTATAAAGCTCAACCACGCTATTTGCCATTTTGATTAAATTTACCGCTTTGTTATTAAAAAAGCTACACGAGTTTATCATTAGTTTTAGGCTCGCTAAATTTGCACTAGCTAGCTCATAGACATCTTTATACGCTTCAAATAAGGCTGGAGTTATTAAATTTACTCTTTTATCAGTGCACTGGGCTGAGAGCATGACACAGACAAGTAGCTCATATAAATTTCTAAATTTAAGCTCGCTTTTGGCGTCTTTAAACTCTTCTAAAAGTCTTCTTTTTATCTCTAAAATATCTTTTTTTGTTCTCATTTTCGTATTTTACCTTATTTTCTTAAGTTAAATGAAAAGTTATCGCTTTATTTGATATAATCTTTCCCATAAAATCAATTTTTTAAAGGATTTATATGAAAAAATTTTTGTTTCCAGCAGTTTTAAGTTTAGCAGCGGCTGTTACTCTAAATGCAGCAGTAGTTGCAACAGTTGATGGTGATGCTATAAGCGATAGCGATATTTCAAGCCTTTTATCGGCAGCTATGCCAGGATTTGACGCTAGCAAGCTTCAACCAAATGAGAAAAAACGTATAATCGACGATCTAATAAATAGAAAACTTCTTTTAAAAGATGCTAAGTCAAGCGGTATCGAAAAAGATGTAGAGTACATCAAAGCTGTAAAAGCAGCGCAAGAAGGTATCGCGGTTGAGCTTTATATGAGAAAACTATTTGACGGTATAAAAGTAAGCGATAGCGATTTAAGAGATTTTTACAACAAAAACAAAGCTAGCATGAATCAACCAGCTCAAGCAAGAGCAAGACATATCTTAGTTGAAGATGAAAAAACAGCAAACGACATCATCGCTCAACTTAAAAATTTAAAAGGTGAGGCTCTAACTAAGAAATTTGCAGAGCTAGCAAGCCAAAAATCAATCGACAAAGGCTCAGCAGC
Organism: Campylobacter concisus; assembly: GCF_002165775.1. NCBI lineage: Bacteria > Pseudomonadati > Campylobacterota > Epsilonproteobacteria > Campylobacterales > Campylobacteraceae > Campylobacter > Campylobacter concisus. The sequence continues at coordinate 111,036 of NZ_NDYP01000009.1, forward strand.
ACACGGTGGCGAGCTTGGCTGGTTTGGTCAAAGCCAAATGGTAAAACCTTTTGCAGACGCAGCATTTTCAATGGCTAATGGCACAGTTTCAACTAAGCCAGTTAAAACTCAGTTTGGCTACCATGTTATCTTAAAAGAAGATGGCAAAGCAGCTGGTACTGTAAGCTTTGAACAAGCAAAACCAGAGATCGAGCAAGCTGTAAAAATGGAGAAATTCCAAGCTGCTGTTAGACAAAAAAGTGAAGCTCTACGCCAAAAAGCAAAGATAGAATACAAATAAAATTTGGAGGGTAAAATGGGCGTTTTAGATATCGTAAAACCTGGTGTTTTAAGCGGAGATGATGTAACAAAACTTTATGCTTATGCCAAAGAGCAAGGTTTTGCAATACCTGCTGTAAATGTCGTAGGCAGCGACTCAGTAAATGCTGTTTTAGAAGCGGCAAAGGTTGCTAACTCGCCTGTTATAGTTCAGTTTAGTAACGGCGGTGCAGGTTTTTACGCTGGTAAAGCCTGCGAAAACGCAGCCGTTCTTGGTGCGATCGCTGGAGCAAAGCACGTTCATCTACTTGCCAAGGCTTACGGCGTGCCAGTCATCTTACACACTGACCATGCCGCTAGAAAGCTTTTGCCTTGGATAGATGAGCTAGTAAAAGCAAGCCATGAGTATAAAAAAACTCACGGCGTGCCACTTTTTAGCTCTCACATGCTAGATCTTAGTGAAGAGAGCTTGGAAGAAAATTTAAGCACATGCGAGAAGTATCTAAAAGAGCTTAGCGAGCTTGGCATCAGTCTAGAGATCGAGCTAGGTGTCACTGGTGGCGAAGAGGACGGCGTGGATAACACTGGCGTTGATAACGCACTTCTTTACACTCAACCAGAAGATGTCGCGCTTGCTTATGAAAGACTTAGCAAGATAAGCGATAAATTTAGCATCGCAGCTAGTTTTGGCAACGTTCACGGCGTCTATAAACCGGGCAATGTCGTGCTAAGACCAGAAATTCTTAAAAACTCACAAGCCTATGTCGCTAAGAAATTTAATACAAAAAGTGACAAGCCAGTAAATTTTGTATTTCATGGAGGTAGTGGCAGTGAGCTAAAAGATATCAAGAATGCTGTAAGTTACGGCGTTATCAAGATGAACATTGACACTGATACACAGTGGGCATTTTGGGATGGCGTACGCGAGTATGAGGCCAAAAATAGAGCATACTTGCAAGGCCAGATCGGCAACCCAGAGGGCGATGATAAGCCAAATAAAAAATACTACGACCCAAGGAAATGGCTAAGAAGCGGCGAGGAGAGCATGGTTAAGCGTCTTCAGACTGCTTTTAGCGACTTAAACTGCCTAAATAGGAACTAATCCTATGCAAAATCAAAATGATTTTAGTGAGCTAAGTGTGCCAAAGGAGCGCCAAGCTCACTCTTTCTTTGTCTTTTTTAAAGTTATCTTTATCCCTTTAGCCATCTATGTCTTAGCAATACTAGCGTATCTTGGCGTTATAAATTTTCAAATGAAGCTTCATACCATTGTCATGATGGGCGTTATACTCTTTGTCGCTTTTATATTTTCACGCCACAGCGCCTTGGTGGCCTACTCAAATTTCTTAGCAAATGCCAAAGACTACAAGATAAGATTAAAAGAATTTATCATCTCTCATCTCTTTGAAATTTCAGGCGTCAAAAAGGCAAACGCTAAATTTGAAGATTTTTTCGAGAGTTACACAAGAAATTTTAGAAATGACAACCTAGCAAATATCGGCCAAGCAGTCTTTCCTATGCTTGGAATTTTGGGTACATTTATCAGTATCGCTATCTCCATGCCAGAGTTTAGCTCAAATACCACAGATGGTCTTGAAAAAGAGATCGCTATACTACTAAACGGCGTGGCTACGGCGTTTTATGTATCGATCTATGGTATTTTTTTAGCGCTTTGGTGGATGTTTTTTGAAAAGATAGGCGTTAGTAAATTTGAGAAATTTTACAGCGAGCAAAAAGAGCTTAGCCGTGAGTTTTTCTGGCAGGAAAATGAACTAAATGCAAATTTTATGAAAGCCTCTGTTGGCTACTTCAAAGATAGTCATGACGCTTTTAAAATGGTGCTTGACGATAAATTTTTAAGAAATTTAAACGATCAGGTAAATGAAAAATTTGACAGACTAAAAGAGCTTTGCGAGGTTGAGAAAAATATCATAAATCAAAGCAAGGCTGAGCTTAGTGCAAACCTTAAAATGCTAAATGAAGCTAGCCTAAAACAAGATGAATTTGTAAAAATCCACTCTGATATGCTAAAGGCAGTAAGTGCATTTTCTAATGCCTTTAAAGATATGGAGGTTAAAATTTTAACCGAGCATGCAAAGCTTGGCGAAATTTTTAGCAGAAATTTAAACGCCACAAAAGAGAGCCAGCTTAAATTTGAGCAGACTATCAAGAGCTTTGACAAGGGTTTAAGAGAATTTTCATACTCGATCATGAAAGAGCAAAATGAAGCGCTTAAGGAATTTAGAGCCTCACTGATAGAGAGTGCTACGATATTTAAAGCCGCATATGAGCAAGAGGGCAGGAGCTTGGAGCGCGAAAAAGAGCGCGAGAGCCTTATTGCTGAGCTTAAGAAAAACATAGACGAGATCGACAAAGAAGCAAATTCTGTAATAGAAAAAATCGAAAATCTAGTGCAATGAAAATAAACAAAAATAACGAAGATCAATCAAGCTTTTGGGTTTCGTACGCGGACTTGATGGCTGGTCTGCTCTTTGTTTTTATGCTGCTAATCGGCGCTGTCGTCGTAAAATACGTCCTAACTCAAAACACCCTTGAAAATAAAGAGCAAACCATCATCACAGCCTTAGCAAATTTAAAAGACGCTCAGGGCAGAAATTTTACACTCGAAGAGCTAAATGACGCCCTAAAAAGCGAGCTTTCAAAGATAAGCGACGAAAATATAAATTTGAAAAAATCAAATGAAATTTTTGTTATCCAAATAGACGCTCTAAAAGAAAAACTAGCCCAGCTCATAGAGGAAAACAAGGACGCAAATGCGAGCATAAAAGAGCTAAACGCTAGTATTTTTGATCTAAATCAAAAGATGATCGTACTAAATGATGAAATTTCATCAAAAGATAGAGCGCTTAGTGACGCAAACGAAAGTAGTGAGAAAAATTTAGCCAAGATCGCATTTTTGCTCGAGCAAGTGAGCCAAAGAGAAGCTAGATACGACGAGCTTTTAAGGGACCTAAACGTCACTCGTGACAGAGTGAAAAATTTAACCGGTATCAGAGTAAAAGTGATCTCAGCCTTAAAGGATAGGCTAGGCTCAAGTATTGAGATCGACCCAAACTCAGGCGCGCTAAAGCTTAGCTCCTCAGTACTTTTTGACAAAGGCAGTGCAGTCTTAAAAGAAGAGGTCAAAGATGAGCTAAAGGCCACGCTTAGTAAATATTTTGACGTGCTTTTAAATGACAAAGATATCTCCTCAAACATCGATCAAATCATAATCGAAGGCTTTACAGATAGCGACGGAAGCTATATTTATAACTTAGAGCTTTCACAAAAAAGAGCTTACGCTGTGATGGAATTTATAAATTCATTTAGTGACGATACTCGCCTTAGAAAGCTACTTGTCGCAAGCGGACGAAGCTATAATGAGCTGGTTTTTAAAGACGGAGCCGAGGACAAGGATGCTTCAAGACGCATAGAGATCAAATTTTCACTCTCAAATAAAGAGGCTATCAACGAGATAGAGAAATTTTTGGAGTTTAAGGGTGATTGATAAAATTTGCTTAAGAGGGCGAGAATTTTGGCTTTTAAGAGATGATCTGCTAGGCGAGTTTAACGGCAACAAAGCAAGAAAACTAGAGTATTTTTTAAAGGCCGATCTTAGCGGCATAAAAGCCATCGTATCTCACGGCTCAAGCCAGTCAAATGCTATGTATAGCTTAAGCCTTTTTGCCAAGATAAAGGGGCTTAAATTTTACTACGTCGTCTCTCATCTTAGTTCAAATTTAGAGCAAAATCCAGTTGGAAATTTCAAATTTGCACTTGAAAATGGCATGGAAATTTTTGTAAAAGAGGAGCGTGAGAAATTTGCTAAAGAGCTTGCAAATAGCAAAAATGCACTCTTTATAAATGAAGGCGTGGCGCAGAGTGAGGCCGAGCTTGGCTTTATCACGCAGGCAAATGAGATAAATGAGTGGAGCAAAAAAAGTGGTATAAAGCCTGATATATTTTTGCCATCAGGCACAGGTACAAGTGCATGCTATCTGGCAAAGCACACCGATCTTAGCGTTTTTACAACTCCTTGCGTGGGGGACAGCGACTATCTAAAAAAGCAAATTTATGAGCTAGATAAAGATAGTAAAGTGCAAATTTTAAATCCACCAAGGAAGTATCATTTTGGGAATTTATACCCAGAGCTTTATGAAATTTGGCTTGAAGTGTGCAAAAGCGGTGTAGAATTTGACCTAGTGTATGACCCTGCTGGCTTTATCACGCTTTTTGCAAATTTAGATAGGCTTGGAGCTGAAATTTTATATATCCACCAGGGTGGAATTTTAGGTAACATTACACAAAGACAAAGATACGAGAGAAAATTAAAATTAAAGGAGCATAAATGAAATTTTTTCATAGTAGTGACGCTGATTTTGAGAGTAAATTTTTACAGCTGGTTAAACGAAGTGATAATGACATGAGTGCTGTAATGCCGGTGGTTGCTGGAATAATAGATGAGATAAGAAAAGATGGCGATAGTGCACTTTTTGCGCAGATAGCTAAATTTGATAAATTTAGCGTTACAAGTAAAAACGACATAATAATCGACGTAAAAGAGATGGAGGCCGCATATAATTCGTTAGATAATGCTTTGAGAGTAGCTTTAAATTCAGCTCACGATAGGATAAAAAGCTATCACGAGCGCACAAAACCAAGCGACTGGACATATAAAGATGAGCATGACATCTTGCTAGGCGCAAAATACACAGCGGTTGACCGCGCTGGTCTTTATATCCCAGGTGGTAAGGCAGCATATCCTAGCTCGCTTCTTATGAATGCGATCCCAGCGATCGTAGCTGGAGTAAAAGAGATCGTAGTGTGCACTCCAGCGCCAAATGGTAAGGTAAATACCTTACTTCTTGCGGCAATGCACCTTTGTGGCATAAAGACAGCCTTTAAAGTAGGAGGTGCAAGTGCTATTGCAGCGATGGCATACGGAACTGCAACCGTGCCAAAGGTAGATGTCATCACGGGCCCTGGCAACATCTACGTAGCGACTGCCAAAAAACTAGTTTATGGTGACGTAAATATCGATATGATCGCTGGTCCAAGCGAGATAGGCGTGATCGCTGATGATAGCGCTGATCCTCGCCATATAGCTATTGATATGCTTTCTCAAGCCGAGCACGACGAGATAGCAAGTGCCTTTTTGATAACGCCGGTAGAGGCTTTTGCAAGGGCTGTGCAAAGACACATTGAAGATGAGCTAAAGACACTAAAACGTGAGCCGATCGCAAGTGCAAGCATAAGAAATAAAGCTGCAATAATAGTGGCAAAAGATTTGAAAGAGTGTTTTGCTCTCATGAATGAGCTTGCTGTTGAGCACCTAGAGATCGCTACAAACGATGCTTTAAGTTATATTGATGATGTGACTCATGCGGGCGCTATATTTTTTGGACACTTTACGCCTGAAGCGATGGGGGATTATATCGCTGGACCAAATCACACATTGCCAACTGGCGGAAGTGCGAGATTTTACTCGCCGCTTGGAGTTGAAAATTTCATGAAGCGAAGTTCGATCATTTCAGTGAGTAGAAAAGGTATCATGCATCTTGGCAAATCATGCATGCAGCTAGCTGAAGCTGAGGGGCTAACCGCTCATAAAAAATCAGTCGCAGTGAGGCTAGAAGAGTAAAAAATAGATTTTATAGAGATTTTGCAACTTTTTATAGAATTTATAGTAGAATCCATAGCGAATTATTAAAAAGGAGTTGTTATGAAGTTAGGAACTTATACTGCAAACCAGGCTTCAGGAAACTATTATTTAGATCAGGCAAAAAATAGCGAGAAGAAAGCGCTAAATGCTATCTCTGCAAACAGCGAGATCAAGGCATCAGGTGCAAATTTACAAATCGCAGAGAGTTTGCTTTCACAAACAAATGTCTTGAACGAAGGTTTGGCAAATGCAAACGACATGATCGGTATGCTTCAAATCGCTGACTCAACGCTTTTAAATTTAAGTAAAAGTACAGATAGAATAGGCGAGCTTTCAAGTAAGCTTACAAATCCTACTCTCTCAGCAAATGAACAAAAAGGTATAAAGGGCGAAATAAACGCACTAAGAAATGCTATGAATGATAGCGTAAAAGAGGCTAAATTTAATGGCAAAAACGTATTTGATGCTGAGCTTGGATTTTTCACAGGCGAGAGTACAAAAAATATAAATTTGGGCACAAATGCTCTTTTAAATGTCAAAGATGACGGCTCAAATACAGGTGAAATTTTAAAAAATATAAATTCACTTCGCTCAGAGATCGGATCAACACAAAATGCTGTATTTAGAGGTATAAATGCTCTAGCCGCAAGGAGCGTGGCAAATGCTAATAGTGTAGAAAATCTTGATAGTAGTGATATCGCAAAGAACTTGGAAGAAAATTTACAAGCAAATTTAAAGCTACATGCTGCGAGCTTAGCCAAAGCTCATGATACTACGAGCTTAGCTGCAAAACTAGATAAACTTCTAGCTGAATAAATTTTTACCGGTCTTGCACCGGTAAATTCTTTTTATCTAATTTTATTCTTTAAAAAATATTAAGTTTTTGTGTTTCTATTTTTAAGTTGGTTTAATGGCTAAATAAAATTTAGATCTAGTCTTTCAATAATGAAATTAATGTAGTTTGCTAGTAAAATTTATTGCTAAAAATTATCAAATTTAAATTTTATAAAGCTAAAGAGAAAGTCTTAAGGAAAATATCCAAAAGAAAAGGGCTTTTAGCCCTCAATGTAGTTTTTAAGTTTTCTACCGACTTTTGGGTGTTTTAGTTTTTTTATAGCTGAGCTTTCTATCTGGCGGACGCGCTCACGAGTGACATTTAGGGCCTTGCCGATCTCTTCAAGTGTGCGGTCGCTCTCATCTTCAAGCAAGCCAAATCTCATCGAAATAACCGCTTTTTCACGCTCATTTAGCTGTGAAAGTACGTCATCTATCTGCTCTCTAAGGTCACTTTTTAAAATTTGATCAATTGGAGAAAGTGAGCTTTTATCCTCAACAAAATCTCCAAATTTACCGTCTTCTTCGTTTGCGATAGGGGCTTCGAGGCTGATAGGCTCTTTTGTTATTTTGATGACTTGCTTTACCTTATCAACGCTTAGTCCAACCTCTTTTGCGATAACGCTCACATCAGGCTCTTTTCCCTCTTCTTGGAGGTATTTGCGGTTTATTTTGTTGATACGATTTATCGTCTCTATCATATGGATAGGTATCCTAATCGTCCTTGCCTGATCGGCGATCGCACGCGAAATAGCCTGGCGGATCCACCATGTGGCGTAGGTTGAAAATTTATAGCCTTTTCTATATTCAAATTTATCAACCGCCTTCATAAGGCCAATGTTGCCCTCTTGGATGAGATCTAAAAATGGCAAGCCCCTGTTTGTATAGCGTTTCGCGATACTTACAACTAGACGGAGATTTGACTTAGCCATTCTAGCTTTTGCCTCGTCAGAAATTTTCTTTCCACGTTTGATCTGCTCTAGAATTTCTTTTAGCCTTGTTGGTTCAAGATCAAAGCCTTGCTTGCTTGCCTCTTTTGTAGTAAATAGCTTTTTGATCTCGACATAAGTTGAGACCATTGTAGCTTCTGGTACTCGAGCCGCGATTTCTTCCTTACTAAGCTTGATGATATCTTTTAGTATGCTTTTGTGATTTTTCTTAAGTTCATCACTAAACATTGGCAAGCGATACTCTAAGCGTTTTAATTCTCTATCAAATTCATCGTCGCTTTTTAGAGCTGTTTCCATTGATTTTACGATTTCGCTGATTAGCTTACTTGTTGGCCCAAGATCCATCAACTTCTCTTTTAAAATTTTCTTTTTAAATGCAAGAGCCATTTTTGAAGCTGTGTCGTCACTTTCTACCTTATCTTGCTTGTTTGCAGTTTTTAGCCACTCTTTTTTAGCTTTTTCAAGGGCTTTAAAGCTCTCTATGACCTTTTCAGCACGTTTGTCGTTTTTGGCTGATTTTTTAGGAGCTTCGTTCTCTTCGTTGTCCTCATCTTCCTCGTCTATATCGTCTTCGCTATCTTCATTCTCTTCGTTTTCACTCTCGTCCTCAAAACTCTTAAAAAGCTCTTTTACACGGCGTTCTCTGTTTATAAGTGGCTCTTTGTAATCAAGTATGAAATCTATCAAAAATGGCACTGAACAAAATGCATCGATAATGATATCTTCGCCAAGCTCGATTCTTTTGCTGATCTCTACCTCTTCATCTTTTGTAAGAAGTGCGATCTGACCCATCTCTCTTAGATACATCCTTACTGGACTATCAGATCTTGACCACTCTAAAAGGTCACTTTCGCCTGAAAGATCGAGGTCTTCGTCGATATCTTGATCACTTTTTTGAGCATTTTCTTGGCGTTTTTTAGCATCGGCTAAATTTCTAAGCTTTGCAGCCTCAGCAGATGTGATGAGCTGGACTTTATTCGTTTTTGCTAGTTGTTCTATCTTTTTTACTATCGTAGCAGTCGGAGCTTTGTCTAATAATTTTACTAATTTTTCGTATGTCAAAAAGCCTTTTGCATTTTCAGCGAAAAGCTCTTCTATCTGAGAAAAAGAGTCTTTTGCGGCGCTCATAAATTTCCTTTCGAATCGTCTAATTGTGATTTAAGTGTTGTTTAAAAGAAAGTGGATTATACCCAAATTTTGTAAATGTGTATAAAAACAAAATTGGAACGATGATTGCTTAGTAAATTCTAAACAATCAAATTTTGATTAGGAAAATTTATGCAAAATGGTTATTATCAAGCCACTGCTGGCATGGTAACGCAGTTTAACAGACTAAATGTCATCTCAAACAACCTTGCAAATGTAAATACGATCGGCTACAAGCGAAATGACGTAGTTATCGGTGACTTTGCGAGAATTTTTAAAGAGACGCAAGATGAGCTTCCGCTTAAAAATCACACAAAAGATGGAGCTAAATTTTTAAATAGAACTCTTAACCGCGTGCCACAAGTGAGCGAAGAATACACCGACTTTAGTGCCGGTGGCTTTAAATACAGCTCAAACACGCTTGACTTTGCGATAAAAAGAGATGACGCATTCTTCTTAGTCGATACTCCAAATGGCGTAAAGCTTAGTAAAAACGGCTCTTTTAGTCTTGATGGCGACGGCTACATCGTCACAAAAGAAGGCTATAAAGTTTTACCAAGCGGCTACGAGGCACAAAATCCTGGTCAAAGAGGTATCCAAGTACCACAAGGAGAGGTGCTAACTGCTGATAAAAATGGAAATTTATACTCAAATAACAATCAATTTTCTAAATTTTTTATCGCCCAACCAAGGGAGATAAGAGATCTTAAAAAGGCCGGCGACAACCTCTTTGAAACTAGAAATTTTGACGACATAACCGAGCTTGATGAAGCTGATAGTGTAATGCAAGGATATGCTCAGATGTCAAACGTAAACCCAGTTTTAGAAATGGTGGGTCTAATAGAAACCCAGCGCTTAGTTGATATGTATCAAAAGGTTATGACAAGCCACATGAGTGATCTTAACCAAGATGCTGTTCAAAAACTAGCCCTAAAAGCTTAATAAAAGGATAAAACTATGATGAGATCACTTTACACTGCGGCCACTGGCATGATAGCCCAGCAGACGCAGATAGATGTAACCTCACACAACATTGCAAACGTAAATACTTATGGATACAAGAAAAATAGGGCTGAATTTGCTGATCTTATGTATCAAGTAATGGAGTACGCAGGTACGGCTACAAGTCAGACTACTACAAGTCCAACTGGTATCGAAGTGGGTCTTGGCGTACGTCCAACGGCGATAAATAAAATTTTTTCTCAGGGCTATTTTAAAGAGACTAGCAATAACCTAGATATGGTAATAGCTGGCAACGGATTTTTTCAGATTCAGTTACCAGATGGCACCACTGCTTATACTAGAAATGGCGCCTTTAAGCTTGATGCAAACGGCACTATTGTAAATAGCGACGGCTATCAGCTGATCCCTCAGATCACAGTCCCTGCAAATGCGACGCAAATTTCTATCGGCACAGATGGCACCGTGTCAGTGCTCCAAGCAGGTGAGAGAGAGATGGCTCAGATAGGTCAGATCGAGTTAGCAAACTTTATAAACCCAGCTGGCCTTCACTCAATGGGTGACAACAACTATCTAGAAACAAGCGCTAGCGGTAACGTGGTGGTGGGTGTGGCAGGACTTGACGGACTTGGTACGATCAGACAAGGATTTGTCGAGATGAGTAACGTTCAGCTGGTCGAAGAGATGACCGATCTTATCACTGGCCAGCGCGCATACGAGGCAAACTCAAAGGCGATAACTACGAGTGATTCGATGCTTGAAATAGTAAATGGGCTTAAAAGGTAGGTAGGATGAACGCGACTCTAGCTATCGTTGGGCTTATACTGGTTGCTTTTACGCTTGAGGTATTTTGCTTTTTAAATAAAACATCAAAAGGCAAGGACTCGATAAAACAGACGCATTAATTTGGTCTAAATTATAAATTTGGCAGTACTATTGTTGCTTGATGAATTATAAATTTTTTGAGGCATCTTTGTAACTGCCTGTAAAATTTTCTCTTATCCTGCTACCACTTTGATACATCTCGTCTAAAATTTCTGCTCTTAAGAGCAAGAATAAAAGCATCTTTTGCTTAATTAAAAATTTTTAAGCATACTGCATGCTTCTTCCAAATCAAGCTCGCAGGCTTTTTTGTAGTAGTTTTTTGCTCTATTTTTATCTTGCAACATACCAGCATCTCCAGTTTCATAAATGAGTGCAAGAGTATAGCAAGCAAATGCATTTTTTAATTCACATGCCTTATTATAAAGTCTAAGTCCTTCTTCTTTCTCCTGTGCTAGAGTGTCTTTTTGTAGATATGTATTTCCTAAAAATAGACAGCTATGTGGATTGCCTAGCTCGCAGGCCTTGTTCGCCATAGCTGCCATTTTATCGCACTCATTTTTGTCAAGGTAGATATATATAAGATCGGTGCAGCTTTCTATGTTGTTTAAAGCGCATTCACTTTCAAGCTTGGCAGTATCTAAATTTTTACCCCAAGAAAATAGAATACAAAATAAAATTAGAATTACCTTTTTCATCTTTTAACTCCAAAAATTTCTATCATTTTATAAAATTTAACTCTATTTTTACTCTTATTTTTAAATTTTTGCTAACATTTTGGCTTTTATTAAGGTAAAAATTTGACATTTAACTACGTTTTTAAACTATCTATTTCTATCTTTATGGGCTATTTTCCGCTTGGTGTCGCATTTGGCATTTTGGCTAAAAGTATGGGTGTTAGCGCATTTATCGCTGTGGCGCTTAGTACGTTAGCATACGGCGGCGCAGCGCAGTTTATGATGCTCTCGCTCTTTAGCGTTGGTACGAGCTATGTTGAGGTTTTTATCGTGAGCTACCTTGTAAATTTGCGCCACACTTTTTATGGAATTTCACTTTTAAAAGAGTATAGTGGGATCAAATTTAGGCTTTTAAACATCGCTTTGCTAACAGATGAGACCTTTGCCATATTTAAAAATTTGGGACTAAAAGAGGCGAGTGATCGAAGTTTTGTCTTTACTTGGCTAAATTTACTTGCATGGTCTTACTGGGCGGCTGGAACACTGCTTGGTGCGATACTTGGTGATCTTATAAAGGTCGATACAAATGGGCTTGAGTTTAGTTTGACATCACTTTTTATAGTGGTTGTCATCGAGATGTTTAAAAATGATAAAAACTACCGCGTACTCTTTTTGGCGACATTTTTTGGTGTGCTTGGAGTGAGCCTATTTCCGGCTAAATTTGTGCTTGTTGGCTCAATGGCGCTTTGTTTTATATTTTTGCTTTTGTTTAAGGATAAAATTTGATAAGTGTAAGCTCAAGTGAGACGGTACTTTTTGTGGCGGTGCTTTTAAGTGCTCTAGCTACTTTTATAACGAGGGCAACGCCGTTTTATGCTCTGAAAAACCATAAGTCAAACCCTTATTTAGACGCCATTGAGAAGCATATGGGCATGATGATAATGGTCGTTTTGGTCTGCTACGGCTTAAAAGATACGAAATTTAGCGAGTTTCCTTATGGTTTAAGCGAGATAGTAGCAGTTTTTACGGCTATTTTGATGCATTTAAAATTTAAAAATACCCTTCTTAGCATAGTTATTTCAACTGGAATTTATATGTTTTTGATAAGAATTTTTTAAATAAATATAAAATTTGGAAGTTAATAAATTTTTTAAATAAATGGCATTATAATGACTTTGCAAATTTTAATGCAAAGGAGCTAAAATGCGTTTAATCTTTAAGGCGGTGTTACTCATGATTTTAGGTGCTACTTTAGCGGTTGCAAAGCCAACCATCTACATCCTAGCTACTGGTGGAACGATAGCAGGAAGCGGCTCAGGTTCGCTTGATTCAAGCTATACTTCTGGAACTGTTACGGTCGATAAACTAATCGCAGCCGTGCCAGATATCAACAAGATCGCTACCATAAAAGGCGAGCAAATTTCAAATATCGGCTCACAGGATATGAACAATGAAGTTTGGCTTAAGCTTGCTAATAGAATAAACGAACTTCTAAATAGTGGCAAGGCTGATGGTATCGTCATTACTCACGGCACAGACACTATGGAAGAGACAGCTTACTTTCTAAATTTAGTAGTTAAAAGCAACAAGCCAGTTGTGCTCGTAGGTGCGATGAGAAATAGCGGCTCACTAAGCGCAGACGGCCCGCTAAATCTATTTAATGCTGTAAATGTAGCTATTAGCAAAGATAGCGTAGGAAAAGGCGTTGTAGTTACTATGAATGACGAAATTCAAGCTGCTAGAGAGGTAACCAAAACCAACACAACAGGCGTTGATACATTTAAATCACCAAATAGCGGTAAGATCGGCACAGTCTTTTATGGCAACGTAAAATACTATATGAATCCGATCAGAAAACACACAGCAAAATCAGCATTTGACTTAGAGGGCGTAAAAGAACTTCCAAGAGTTGATATTATCTACTCTCATGCAAATGACAATCCTGACTTTGTAAACATAGCTGTTAAAAACGGCGCAAAAGGTATCGTTAGTGCCGGCCTTGGCAACGGCAACCCTTACTTTAGCGTGCTAGAGGCTCTTGGCGAGGCTTCAAAAGCTGGCGTAGTGGTAGTTCGCGACTCACGTGTAGGAAGCGGCGAGACGACTATGAACGGCGAAGTGGACGACGCAAAATACGGCTTTTTAACAAGCGATAATCTAAACGCGCAAAAAGCTAGAGTGCTTTTAATGCTTGCGCTTACAAAAACAAGCGACAAAGCCAAAATTCAAGAGTATTTTTTGACTCACTAAAAAAAGAGGCGGCTTGGTCCGCCTTTTAAATTTAAGCTATAAATTTGATCGCTGGATCTGATTTATAGCTTAAATTTTTATATTTGTTAGCTAAATTTCAAGGCTTTTTATGGACTTCTTACTCTTTTTCGCCACGCTTGCTCCTATCTCGCTAATGCCGGGCATCAATATGACCTATGCGATGAGTATCGGTATGAGCTTTGGCTATAAGCACTCGCTTATTATGATGACCGGACAGCTTCTTTCGCTTGCTTTCGTGGCGTTTTGCTGTATGCTTGGCGTGGGCGCGGTGCTTCATCATTTTGAGTACGCATTTAAGGCGCTAAACATCATCGCAGGGCTTTATATGCTCTATCTTGGCGCGATGCTTCTTTTTGGCAAGGGCGAGCTTAGCATAACAAACGTCTCAAATTTACCAAGCAAAAAGCAGATGTTTATAAACGGCCTCATCGTTTGCTTCACAAATCCAAAGGCATGGATATTTTTCTCGGCTTTACTGCCTACATTTTTGGATAAAGACGATCCCTTTAGTCTAACTCGTATGTGCGTGATCGCGGCAACGCTCGTTTTCATCGAGTTTTGCTCGCTAAATATCTACGCGCTTGGCGGAGCTATGCTAAAGAAATTTTTACAAACGCACCTAAGGCTGCTTGAAATTTGCACCGCCATTATCGTTTGCACGATCGGCGTACTTTTACTTTTTAGATAAATTTAGCCTCTTTTTATATAGCTTGGCTAAAATTTGCCCGGTTTGCGCTACATTTTTGGCAAAAGGAGAAAAAGATGAAAAAATTTCTATTTATACTTACAAATCAACCATACAACGGTACCGACAATGCTTACAACGCATTAAGGCTAGCTAAAACGCTAAAAGAAAAAGGCGAAGAGGTTAGAATTTTTCTAATGAACGACGCGGTCGATCTTGCGCGAAATAGCACCAAAAAGCCGGAAAACTACGACGTAGATCTAGTAGCGATGTTAAAAGAGCTTTACGCTAGCGGCGCTATGCTAAAGGTTTGCGGTAGCTGCCAAACGAGATGCGGTTTGCATGCGGGAGAGCCTTATTTCGAGGCTGAGGTGAAAGGCAGCATGGATATCTTGTCCGAGTGGGTTAGGCAGTGCGATCAAGTGATGACGTTTTAGAGTAGGCGAAAGAGAATTTATGAGCGTAACATTTAAGGTGAAAAATAAAAAGAAGCTTTTGGGCGGATATGAAAAGGCGCTAAGCGAGCGTAAAATTTCAGAGTTTATAGAGGGATTTTGCTTTTTTAATGGTCAAAACGACGAGCCGAGCGAGCTTTCGCTAAACGAAAACGTGATGATTGCTGGCGTATGGCAAAAGAGCGCTCGCGGCTTTGAACTAAACTATGAAGACGGCAAATATATCGTTCGAGTATGCACTCCAAGCGGCATTGGTGACTGGCAGATCGCGCTTGAACTACTCTCAAAGCTCTCAGCTCAAACTGGCTCGAAAATAGAGTGTGACAACGAGGAAATTTACGATGAAAAGCAAATTTTAAAATTTGACTACGAGGCCGACATAATGTGGGGACTCGAAGCTCTAAAGGATGCAAAAGAGGAAAATCAAACGCTTCATATCTATGGCGTGGAGCGCGACGTGGCGTTTGACGCGGTTATGATAGATGAAATTTTTGCAAGTGCTAGCCCTGCGGCTAAATTTGATGAGATGATGAGGCAGGTGCAGTATCTTGACGCTTATAGCGCAAGAGAGAATTTATACGAAGATAAAAACGGGAATGAAATTTTTGGCGCGTATACGCTTAGCGAAAATTTACCGACTATCTTGCCTTACGCTCCATCCCCTTCGTGGCAAGCGCAAGAAGTTCTAGGAGGGCGCAAGGTCTCGCGCTGGATACTTACGCTAGTCGTCGGCGTAGACGATAGGGATGCGCACGTGCTTGGCGAATGCGAATACAACGCTTTTATGAAAAATTTACCAAAAGAAAAATACCGATTCATCGATGCGGCAAATGTGCTAGTTGAGCCGCTTAGCGAAGAAGAGATGATGGAAATTTTTAAAAAGGCAAATGAAGCTTAGGTTTAAATTTGATAAACCGCCCGGAAATGAAAATTCGCCTCAGGCTTGCTTAAAAATTTAAGTCGGTTTTAAGTGCGGATTTAAACTCGTAAAAGATAGAATTTTACTGGTATTGTCGCTTTTTGGGCTAAATTAGGCGAAATTTTAACCTAAATTAATCTAGGCTTTGCGTGATTTGAAAAAGGATAAAAGTGAAAATTTTTAAAGCTATTTTAGTGGCGGCATCCGCTGTTTGCTATCTAAACTCGGCCATTTTACCGCAAAGCGACTGGAGTAAAAAGGATCTAAAAGGCGAGGTTAAAAGCATGACGGCTACGGAGTACGAATACTCCATAGACGGCTCGGGCGCGCTAGAAAATACGCGCGTGAAGCGGACGGAGTTTAACGAAAACGGCTATATACTGCAAGAAACCGAGCATATAAACGGCGTACCAAATAGCTCGGTTTTGTTTGAGTACGGCAAAGACGGGCTAATCCGCAAAAAATATCAAGATAGCGCCGTTTATCTCTACGAATACGAATTTGACGGCGAAAATTTAGTCGAGACGGCCAAAGAGCAGTATATCGAGGATAAATTTTACCCGCGCACGGAGAAAACTACTTACGGCAAGGACGGCAAAATGATCGCTCGGGCTGTGTATTCGGGCAGGGAACTAGTGATAGACGATAGCTACGTCTACGACGAAAAGGGCGTTTTAACGCGGATAGAAGATAATATGGAGCCGCGGCACGGCATAGAGATAAGCTTCGAGCGCAAGCCAAACGGCGAATACGAAAAAATCACGCAAACTCCGAACTCAAAATGGGTTTATTACTACGCCGCAAACGGCGACGAGATGGAGTATACGTCGGTAAATTACTTCGGCTCTGAGGCAAAAATCGGGCAAATCTTGCAGTTTAAGGATATAAGCAGGGATGAGCGGGGAAATTTGACGCATAAAACCTCGGTCAAATTTAAGCCAGCGGACAAATACTACGAAAACGGCGACATAACGGAAATCGGCCTATATAAAAAGCTGGAAATCAGCTACGAATACTACTAAAGTAAATTTTTGAGCTAAGGCTATTTTTCTGAAAAAATTTCGCCGTTTACTATAGATTTAACCGTTAAAAACCCGACCATCAAAATCGAAGCGACTAGAGCCGCAAAAGCGCCGACTCCTAAAACTAAATAAAAATCGCTTTGCGTAATTTCGTAAGCTTTTAAAAACGCTATGGAGCTAGCGGCCGTCGGGAAGGTAAAAGCCCACCACGATAGGGCGAATTTGAGTTTAATAAATCTTTTATACGAAAAAAGTATAAGCGCCACGAAAAATACGTTTATATTAAGCAGTATCGCCGCAAAAGCATCGAATTGCTCGGTTAATTTTACGTATCCCAAAAACGCCATAGCCGGCGGCGCTAGCGTAATGACTAGCGTCGGGACGAATTTGTCGGCTAACTTATCGCAAAAAACTAGCCTGTAAAATATAACAGCGAATAAAATAATCCAGAAAAATAGCCCCAAACTAAAATAATACCAGATCGCTTGAGATTTTTCGGCTATGATCGGAATTAACAAGTTACCCACTACCGGGATAAACCATGCCGGATTTAGCATCGCGATATCGAATTTTTCGTCGATCCAAAAAGAAATGACATAAAGCGTAAAAATCGTTTGCAAGCCTAAAGCCGCGTAAAAAAGCGAGTAGTATAATCGCGGCGCGTCTTTGTAGGCTAGAGCTAAAAGAAAAAGCGAGATGATAAATCCGCCGAAAAAATTTATCTTTATGGGATGCAAAAATTCGGCCTTTACCTCTTCTTTAAATTTTAAAATCTTAAAGAGGTAAAACGCCAAAAGTAGGCAAAATACCGTGCAGTCTAGCGCTCTAAGCACCGAGAATATCTCGCCCGGCAAATCAAATATCTCGCTTAGTTTCTTATAAGCCGCGCAAAGCCCTCCAAGCCCCATAGTACCGGCAAAAAGCATAATCGGCAGCGATTTTATTTTGCTTTGCGGGTCGTTTTTCTTAACGTCGTGCATTGTTTTTCTTTTCGTATTAAATTTTTATGCAATATTACCTATAATGAGGTTAAATTTTTGTAACGAAGTCACGAAAGGGCAAAATGCTAAGCGAAGAGTTAAAAGAAATTTTGCGCGAGAGATTTACGAATAATTTCGATCTAGCAAGCGAGGATCTAAATGCGATCTTTGCTAACGCGTATCTAAAAACCGTAAAAAAGGGCGATATATTTTACTCCGGAAACGATTGCTTCGGATTTATCCTTATACTAAAAGGCGTTTTAAGGGCGTTCGTGTCGTCTAGCGCAAAGGAAATAACGATATTTAGACTAACTAAAGACGAGAGTTGCGTGCTGTGCGATACATGTTCTATAAATTCGCTAGAAAATAAAGTAAGCGTCGAAATTGAGCAAGATAGCGAGATTATCGTTATTCCGGCGCGAATTTACAAGCCTCTTAAAGAAAAATATCCGAGCATTTTAAATTTTACTCTAAAAATCGTAGCCGATCGGTTTGCTAGAACCATAAACGTTATGGAACAGGCTTTGTTTTTGCCACTTTCGGCGCGGATTATGAATTTTTTATCTCAAAGCATCGAAAATCTAAACGAAAATTTTATAAAAATAACTCACGAAGAGCTGGCGAATCATCTAGGAAGCGCTAGAGAAGCGGTATCTAGGGTGCTAAAAGAGCTTGAGAGAAGCGGGCAAATAACGCAAAGCCGCGGCGAAATAAGGCTAGTTTCTTAAAATTCTCGTTTTAAGGTAACATTGTTACGGATAGGGCGGCCTTTTTTAGGTAGCATTTCATAAACTCGTTTTAAAGGAGAATTTATGAAAGGACTGCAAAGAAGAGACGTTTTAAAGCTAATGGGGGCCGCGGGACTAGCCGCGAGTATGAGCGGTTGCTCGGTAACGGGCGGCGAAAACGACGATATAAATTCTAAAATCGTCATAATGGGCGCGGGACTTAGCGGTATCGCGTTGGCGGCTAAACTTAGAAGAGATATGCCTAACGCCAAGGTAATTCTCGTGGATAAAGACGAGAAATTTTACTACCAGCCGGGCTTTACGCTAATCGCTGTCGGAATTTACGAAGCTAGCGACGTCGTTTACGAAAAAGCGGATTATATCCCGCAAGGAACCGAGTGGATACGCAAAAACGTATCTGAGATAAAGCCGGAAGCCAATCTGCTCGTCTTAGACGACGGGAGCGAGCTGGGGTATGATTATCTAATCGTAGCAAGCGGCGTGGAATACGACTTTGAAGCCGTTAAGGGGTTAAGCTTAGAGGATATTAACGATACGAGCGGCAATATATCCTCCGTCTACACTCTACAAGGCGCCGTAAAAAGCAACGAGCTGATGAAAAAATTCTCTCAAAACGGCGGCGCAGCGGTATTTTGCGATCAAAAAACCCCGATGAAATGCAGCGGCGCCAATAAAAAAGTAACATGCATGAGCGAAGATAGGCTGAGGTTGGCCGGCAACCGCGATAAAGGCAGCGTTAATCTTTACGTCGGCGGCGGTAAGCTTTTCGGCGATCCGACTTATGCCGCGGCGATGACTCAAATAATGATAAAAAGAAAGATAAAATTTAATCTTCGCCACCAAATCGTAGCCGTCGATAAAAGCTCAAATACCGCCACTTTCGAGTTTTGGACGGCGTATAGGCAAAACGGCGAAGATAAAATCGCGTCCGAGCTAATCGATGTAAAATACGACTGGCTTCACTTACCGCCTAAGCAAAAAGGAAGCGAAATTTTAGCTCACGCCGGCCTAACTAAAGAGGGCGACAAGCTAAATTTCCTAGCCGTCGATAAATACAGCCTACAAAGTACAAAATTTAAAAATATATTCGGTATCGGCGATATTTGCGGATTTGCGGCCGGCAAAACGGGGGCTAGCGTTAGGAAAATGTATCCGATTTTAGCTAAAAATTTAGCCGATACGATAAAAGGACGAGAACCTAGCGAGAAATTTACCGGATATACGGCTTGCCCTTTTATCACCAAATACGGCAAGGCTATAATGGTAGAGTTCGACTGGGAGGGAACGGCTCCGACGTTAGAGTGCTTCGGCGCTACCAGGGAGAGCTATATGAGTTGGCTGGTTAAAATTTACGGATTTAAACCTATGGTTATGAACGGAATGCTAAAAGCTTTAGCTTAAAGGAGATAAAATGAGCGTTTTAGATAAAACTATACGTTTGATTATAGCGGCGATTTGGTTTTTTATTTTCGGATTTATTTGCGACTGCTGGTTGTGGACGGTCGGGCTAATTCCGCTTTTAACGGGATATTACGGCTACTGCCCGCTTTATAAAATTTTTAAGAAAAGGTAAAAATATTATGGTAAGCGCGAAAAGTAGAATTATTAGGGTCGTACTAGGGCTAGTTTTTATGGCGGCAGTTTGGTATTTTTACGAGAGCTACTGGGCGTTAATCGGGTTAATCCCGATTATCGTCGGCGTTACGGGTTTTTGTCCTGCGTGTAAATTCTTAGGCAGGTGTTCTTTAAATTTAAAAAGATAAAAAGGGCGTTTTAGCGCCCTTTGCCTCGCTATTTAGCCGCTTAGACCGTAAATTTTATTCGCCGTTTGATGAATTATTTAGCTACTTTTGGCTAAAATCTCGAAAATTTAAAAAAGGCGAAACGATGAATAAAGTTTGGAAATTCGGCGACAATATCGATACCGATATAATTATCGCCGCCAGATACTTAAATACTTCCGACGAAAATATCTTAGCAAAACATATAATGGAGGACGCCGATCCTAATTTTAGCTCCAAGATAGATAAGGGCGACATTATCGTAGCGGGCGAAAATTTCGGCTGCGGTAGCTCTCGCGAGCACGCTCCTATCGCGCTTAAAGCCGCCGGTATAGGTGCGGTGATAGCTAAAAGCTATGCGAGAATTTTTTATAGAAATAGCTTTAATACGGGGCTTTTGATACTCGAGATCAAAGAAACGGACGAGATAAACGAGGGCGATGAGCTAAAAATAGACGTAGATAACGGCGCGGTCGCAAATCTAACCAGCGGCAAAGAGTATAAATTTAGCCCTATACCGCCGTTTATGCAAGAGCTTCTAAACGCCGGCGGACTTATAGAATACGCAAAAGTAAAGTTGGATTAAATAATGAGAGAATATAAAATTTGTGTTATAAAAGGCGATGGCATCGGCCCTGAGATCATAGATGAGGCGATAAAAATTTTAGATGTTGTTAGCGCTGAGTTTGGGATAAAATTTGAGTACGACTACAAGCTTATGGGCGGTGCAGCTTATGATGTATTTGGCGTGCCTTTGCCAGATGAGACGCTTAGTTCTGCTCTAAGCTCTGATGCTGTGCTTTTTGGAGCGATCGGCGGCGAGAAGTGGGATAGTTTGCCAAGACATCTAAGGCCAGAGAGCGGGCTTTTAAAGATTAGAAAAGAGCTTGAAGCTTATGCAAATTTACGCCCAGCCATTGTTTTTGATGAGCTAGTGGATGCTAGCACGCTAAAACCAGAGGTTTTAAGAGGCGTTGATTTTGTCGTGGTTCGTGAACTAACGGGCGGGCTTTATTTTGGACAGCCTAGAGAAAAAGGTGAAGATAGAGCGTTTAACACGATGGTTTATTCTAAAATGGAGATCGAGCGCATCGCAAAGATCGCCTTTGAGACAGCTATGCTTCGCAAGAAAAAGGTCTGCATGGTCGATAAGGCAAATGTGCTTGAGACAAGCCAGCTTTGGCGCGAGGTGACAAGCGAAGTGGCTAAAAATTACCCTGAAGTAGAGCTTAGCTTTATGTATGTGGATAATGCGGCGATGCAGTTAGTAAGAGCGCCAGCAAATTTTGACGTCATACTTACTGAAAATTTATTCGGCGACATTTTAAGCGATGAGGCGAGTATGGTCTGTGGCTCGATAGGACTTTTGCCAAGTGCTAGTATGGGCGGTAAAGTGGGAATTTATGAGCCAATTCACGGCTCAGCTCCAGACATCGCAGGGCAGGGCATAGCAAATCCGATCGCAACCATTTTAAGTGCAGCGATGATGCTAAGATACGCATTTAGTGAAAATGAAGCCGCAGATGCGATAGAAAATGCTGTGAAAGAGGCGCTTGCAAAAGGTTATAGAACAAAAGATATCGCTGCTTTTAACGCAGTTGAAATTTGCTCAACTAGCGAGATAGGTGATGTTATCGCAGGATTTATCAAAAAATGAAAAACACAATCACTGAAGCACTGATCTACGAAGCTCAGGGGCTAAAAGATGATGCACTTGAAATTTATAAAAATATCTTAAAGCAAGATCCGTCAAACAAAGACGCTCTTAGCGCGATAAACCGCCTGAGTGGACTTCGCAAAGAGCGAGCGATAAAAAACGAGCAGATGAAAGAGTTTTTTATAGCGATGAAAAGTGATGAAGAGATAAATGAATTTAAAAGGTGGTTGATAAGATTATGAAGCTTGATGATATCGCTAGAATGGCAATCAGTGAGGTTAGCGCTGAGCTTGAAAAAATAGAAGCATTGCAAAGTAAAAAGCAAGAAGAGCTTGAGCGAGAGAATTTAAAAAAAGAGCTTTTGGCTATAGAGTCTAATGAAAATGCACTAAATAACGAGCTAAAAGTTGAGGCAAATTTACAAAATGAGCAAGTATTTGAGGTAAAAGAGGAGCCAGCAAGTCCAATAAAAAGTAGAGAGATGAGCGAAGAGAAAATTTTCTTAGCAAACCTTGCTGAGCGCATAGAAGTGCTTTTTGAAGGGCTTAAACAAACTAGTGAACAAAATCTTGCTTCAAGGCTTGAGCTAACGACAAAATTTTTAGAATTTACCCTTGCAAATATCGAAAATAGACTCCAAAATCTCTCAAAATAAGCCATTAGACGGCTCAAAAAATGAGATAAAAATCAAAAATGAAATTTATAAAAATAGCGAGCTAGACTTTTTTAGGTCGCTATTTGCTCCATTTACTTCACGTGTCTATCTAGTTGGTGGCTGCGTGAGAGATGCATTCTTGGGGCGAGAAATTTATGATTATGACATCGAAGTTTATGACATCGAGCCTTTAAAATTTAATGAGCTAATGGCTAGCATAGGCGCTAGCGGTGTTGGTAAAAGCTACTTCATTTACAAATATAAAAACTACGACATTGGGCTTCCAAGAAGCGAGAGCAAAACTGGGAATTCACACAAAGACTTTGCGGTAAGCTATATTAATGATCCCAAAATGGCGAGCCTTAGGCGAGATTTCACGATAAATGCCATGATGATGAATATCTTTAATGGAGAAATTTTAGACTTTTACGGCGGGAAGCAAGATTTAGCAAAAAAGATATTAAGGCACATTGATAGTGAGAAATTTAAAGAAGACCCACTAAGGGTGCTTAGAGGAGTGCAATTTAGCTCTAGGCTTGATTTTAGTATAGCTGATGAGACGCTAGCTCTCATGAAAAGCCTTAGTTTGGAGCATCTAAGCAGAGATAGGATAAATACTGAGCTTATTAAATTTTTTCGTGCAAAGTATCTAGAAAAAGGAGCTTACTATCTTTTTGAGCTTGGACTTTTTAAAGAAATTTTTGGTATGCAAATTTCTATGGACGATGGATTTTTAAGCGATCTTAAGAGTGCTAGAGAATTTGTGGATGATGAGAGATTATTTTTATATCTTTTGTTTGGCAAATTTGAGCTTGACACAAAAGAAATTTTAGAGAAAATGCGTCTGCCAAAGAGCTACTTTTCTATCTTAAAGCAGCCTTATTTTAAGGACATGCCAAGCGATAAAGAGCTAATGCAAATTGCCATAAATATGCCCATAAAATCATGGCTTGGAGCTTATAATAAAGAGCGGATAGAGCGTGCCAAGAAGCTTGGAATTTATGAGACGAAATTTGACCCGAAAGTCGATGTGGCAGAAATTTTATCAGCTGGTTTTAAAAACGAAGAGATCGCAAAAGAGATAAAACGTAGGCAAGAGCTTGAAATTTCAAAATATCTAAGCGAGCATAAGCCTAGAAAAGATTAGTCTTTAAAACTCTTAAAAGCCCATTTTGGCTAAAATAGGCTAGTTTATAACACTTTTAAGGCAAAGAAAGCTTATGTTTAACATAGTCCTAGTCCATCCTCAGATACCGCAAAATACTGGAGCTATCGGTAGAATGTGCGTTAATGCAAATTTAAAGCTACATATCGTTAAGCCAACGGTCTTTGATCTGAGTGAAAAGGCTGTTAGACGAGCAGGACTTGACTACTGGAAAATTTTAAATCCAAAAATTTGGGATAGTTTGGAAGAATTTTTAGAAGCAAACTTAAGCCACAAGGATAGATTTTTCTTCGCTACCACAAAGACAAATAGGCTTTACTACGAGGCCGAGTTTAAGCCAGGAGATTTTATATTTTTTGGTGGCGAGAGTACTGGGCTGCCAAGAGAATTTATGGATATAAATTTTAAAAATGCCATAACCATACCAATGGGAAAAGAGGGCAGGAGCTTAAATTTAGCTATGAGTGCTGGCATTATCGCTTATGAGGCGATCAGGCAAAATATTACTGAATTTGACTTTAGGAGTGAGATTTGAGAGTAGTTTTTGCTTTGGTTTTTACCATTTTAGTGGCATTTGCGAGTGAAATTAGCATCGCAACTTATAATGTGCAAAATTTATTTGATTGCAAAGATGATGGTAGCGAGTATCTTGATTTTAAAGTAGGCGTATCAAAATGGGACTGTGAGGCGGCTGATTCAAAACTACAAAGGACAAGACAAGTCATAAATGCACTAAATACTGACATTATCGCACTTCAAGAGATCGAAAATGAGCAAGTTTTAAAAGCTCTGGTAAGTGATAGCGAGTATAAATTTGCAAGCTTTACAAAGGAGAAAAACTCGCCTGTTGGGCTTGGGCTTATTTCAAAGTTACAGCCAAGTGGCAGTGAAATTTTTAAAGTTCCAAACGTAAAGACGAGAAATATTCTAAAGGTTATTTTTGAGACAGAAGGTAAGAAATTTAGCATATTTGTAAATCACTTTCCAACTTATAAAAATGGCATAAATATGCAAAAAAAGGCTGAAAAAACGTTAAGAACAGCTCTGGGTAAAGAGAAAAACGCGATTATTTTGGGTGATTTTAACTCGCCCTTTGGACAAAAATCTATCCTAAATGACATCATTACAACGAGAAATTTTTATGATCTTTATAAAGAGCTTGAGCCAAAAGATAGATATTCTCACGCAGTACATGGCAAAAAAAGAGCGATCGATCATGTTTTACTTTCACCTAGCTTTATGGAAAATGGCGATCTAAGCTATGTTGGTGGCAGTTTTGAAGTCTTTAAACCAAGCTTTGCAGTCGATGAAAAAGGCTTTGCAAAGAGCGACCTTTACTCGGATCACTTTGCGTTAAAGTTTAAAATTTCAACTGATCCAAGCCCAGTAAAAAAGAGCTTTGTAAGTAAAATTTTTAAAAAAGATGAAAACAAAGCCAATAAAAAAATAAGCGAACAAGACTATAAGACGGCTGATGTGGATACGCTTTTTGATCACCCAGAGGCAGTGCCAGTCGTGATTGAAAAAGCGGTTGTTATCTTAAAAGATAAGTATGGCTTCATTATCTCGAAAAATCACCGTGGAATTTATGTCTATGATCCTAAAAATAGCGTTACTGTAGGCGAAGAGCTAGATATTTTAGTAAGGCGAATGAAAATTTATAAAGATGCGCTTGAAGTCAGCTCTTATGAGATCATAAATGAGCATGGCACAAAAGATATTAGCGAAAATTTACTAGATGCATCGCAATTAAGTGAAGCTAGAAGTGGCGATGTCTTTGCTAAAATTTCGGGCAGACTAGAGAGGGGCTATCTGCATACACCATACGGTAAGATCAGGGTTTATAGTAAGAAAAAGCTAAAAGATGGCGAGTATAGTTTTGAAAACGTGAGAGTTAAAATTTATAAGAGAGAAAACCAAATCGTTGTGGAGTAGAAAGTGCAAATTTTAGATATTTTTATGATCACAGCATTTGTTTTGTTTGCTATTTTTATGATAAGAGGGGTTGTTTTGCAGGCACAAGAAAAGGAGAGAGTAAGAAAAATGATAAGAGAAAAAAGAGAAAATTTTAATAAAAAGAGTGAAATATGAAAGAGTTATTACTTGAGATCGGAGTTGAAGAACTTCCAGCGATACCATTTTTAAGAGAGCTACCAAATATCAATACTAAATGGCAGGCTGTGCTTGAAAAATATAACATTGCAAGCGAGTTTAAATTTTATTACACGCCACGTCGTTTGGTCTTTTTTCATGAGAAATTTCCTAAGGCTCAGCCCGATAGCGTGGCTAGTTTCGTTGGTGCGCCAAAGCAAGTAGCACTAAAAGACGGAGCTTTCACAAAAGCAGCACTTAGCTTTGCTAGCAAATATAGCATAGATGAGAGCGAGCTTAAATTTAAAGAGATAGACGGCAAAGAGGTGCTCTACTACGAAAAAGAGGTAAAAGGCGAGCCAGTCGCTAAGATAATGGGCGATATGGTTGAGGAGTTTTTAAAGAGTCTAAATTTTGGCAAGTCTATGCGCTGGGGCAATGGTGAGTTCGAGTTTATCCGCCCGATAAGATCGTTTTTGTGTTTGCTTGGCGATGAGGTCATTAAATTTGATAAATTTGGCGTGGCAAGTGGTGACTCTACATATCCACATAGAAGCATCAGCTACGACAAGATCAAAATTTCAAATATAAAAGAATACTTTGATGGCTCAAGGGCTCGTGGTGTTGTGCTTGAAGCTGCCGAGAGAGAAAAAATAATCCTTGATGAGTTTGGAAAGATCAGTCAAAAAAGTGGGCTAAAGATCGAGATAGATAGAGAACTTCTAGCTGAAGTCGTGGCGATTACTGAGTACCCAACAGCACTTCTTGGCTCATTTGAAGGGGAATTTTTAGAGGTGCCAAGCGAGGTCATCATCACTTCGATGAAAGAAAATCAACGCTACTTCCCAGTCTTTAAAGATGGCAAGCTAGCAAACGGCTTCGTTGTCGTTAGTAACGCCATAACGCAGGACTACTCGCTCATCATCAAGGGCAACGAAAAGGTGCTAAGAGCAAGGTTAAGCGATGCGATGTTTTTTTGGCAAAGTGACTTAAAAGCTGAATTTAGCCCAGAAAAACTAAAAAATATAACTTACCTAAAAGAGCTTGGAAGTATCTACGAAAAAGAGCTTAGAGAGCTACAAGTGGCTAAAAAGCTTGCTAGCAACTATGACGAGCTACTCAAAAAAGAAGCTGGCGAGTATGGAGCCAAGCTTGAGCGAGCTGTGATGCTAAGCAAGGCTGATCTTACAACGCAGATGGTTTATGAATTTACCGAGCTTCAAGGCATCATGGGCGCTTACTATGCAAAGGCTAAAAACGAGGATGAGGACGTCGTTTTGGCTATAAAAGAACAGTATTTGCCAGACGGCGAAGAGGCGCAGTGCCCAAGTAAGGTGTTTAGCTCGGTTGTAGCGCTTTCAAATAAGCTTGATACGCTAATGGGACTCTTTAGTATCGGCAAAATCCCAAGTGGCACCAAAGACCCATACGCTCTAAGGCGTGCGGCAAATGGCGTGATAAAGATCGTTTTGGCGCATAATTTGAAATTTAACGTAAAAGAAATTTTAGAAGATATCGCAAAAGATTATAAAAAAATTGACATTGAAGTATTAATAAATTTTATCCTTGATAGGCTCTACACTTTCTTTGACGCAAACGCTTCTATCGTAAAAGCATGCATAAAAAGCGGCGAGAAAGATATCCTAGAGCTAACCAAGATGATAGAGGCACTTGCTAAAATTTCAAGTGAATCAAATTTTAGAGAGAATTTCTCGACATTTAAACGCCTTGCAAACATAATAAAAGATGATAAATTTAGCAAGGTCGATGAGAACCTTTTTGATATAGATGCTGAAAAGGCCTTAAATGACGCGTTTAAAGCGGTTGATAAGAGCCTAGCGTATGAGCCAAGGCTAAAAGCGCTATTTGCCCTAAAACCACAGATCGATGAGTTTTTTGACAAAGTTATGATAAACGTTGAAAATGAGAAAGTGCGAAATAATCGCATCGCAATCATCGGTCAAATTTATAGTGAGATATTAAAAGTAGCTGATATAAAAGAGATCAGCTTTTAAATTTACGCCAGCTTCAGGCTCTTGCCTAGGCTGGCTTTAAATTTACTTCCTAAAGATATCAAATTCTGGTTCATAAGCCTTAGTTTTTACCACAAAATATCCAAGAACTGAGCTAAATATAAAATCATGCGAAAGGCTCTCATCTTTTCTAGTTTTTAGCCTTTTTAAAAGTTCGCTATCGCTTGAAAAGACGATGGCTGGGATGTGTTTTTGCTCATCTGGAGCGATGGAATAAGGCAGACCATGTAAATATATGCCATTTTCGCCTAGGCTCTCTCAGTGATCTGAGAAAAAGAACATGGTGACTTCAAATTCATCTTTTCTTGCTTCAAGGGCGTTTATCAGCTCACTTTGTAGATAGTCCTCATATAAAATGGTGTTGTCGTAGGTGTTTGCTATCTCTTCTGGCGTGCATTTATTTAGCTCCGCAGTATCGCACGTTGGGGTAAATTCTTTAAATTTGCTTGGGTAGCCTTTGTAGTAGATAGGGCCATGCGAGCCTTGCAGGTGTAGCACGATAAAGGTGGTGGAATTTGCATCTTCGATGACCTTTTTGGCCTCATCAAATATCACTTCGTCAAAGCCTTCTGCTCGATGATCTGAAGTATGGTTTTGATCGAGATTGTCGCAAACGCCCTTGCAACCGCCGCTATTGTTGCCAAAAAAGTATGTTTTTATGCCAAGTTTATTGATGATATCAACTAAATTTTCACGAGCTTTTGCTTCACGGTTGCTAAAATTTTCTCGCTTTAAGTCTGAAAATAAGCAAGGCACACTAGTCTCTGTGGCTGTTCCACATGAGTAGAAATTCGTAAAACTTACCACACCTTTTTGCTTAGTAAATTTATTCGTATCATTTTTGGTGTAGCCATTTAGTGAGTAGTTTCTGCTTCTTTGCGTCTCGCCAACTATCAAAACCAAAATTTTCTTTTTATTATCAGCTAGTACCGCATCATCTGCTACATAAGTAAAAGGTAGTGGTTTTTGAGTGATCGATTTTACTAGCTTTATAGCTGAGTAGATGGGATAGTATGGGAGCAATGCAGTTCTTAAATTCGAATGCTCTCTAAAAAATGGTATAAAAATTTTAGACGTTAATAAAAATATGGTAGCTATCGCAACTATAGAAAATGAGATAATTTTTGCTCTTAATTTAAGCTCATTAAATGCTAGCAAAAACTAAGATAAAGACGATGGCAAATATAAGAAAAAGAGTGGATTATTTTATAAAAAGCCATAATAATAGGACTCAAATGTAAATGGCTAGAAATTTCAAATGAAAAAATAAGATTATTTTTTCTTGCCTTTGGAGTTTTTTGCTTCAGATTTTTTGACTTTTGCGTTCTCTTTTATGCTAAGTTTTTCTTTAACTTTTTGCATATCGTTAAAGCCAATACCTTGGACTTTTTCAAGTTCATCGATGCTTTTAAATTTATGGGCTTTTCTGTATTTTATAATGTTTAACGCCTGGCCTTTACTTAGCCCAAGCTCCATTAACTCGTTTTTGCTGGCTGTATTTAGATTAGCGCCATATGCAATGCTTGCAACTACCAAGCAAAGTAAAATTTTAATCTTCATCTTATCTTCCTAAAATAATAATCCATCGTTTTCTTGATCTTGTATGATGTCATTTGCAGGCGTATTTTGAGGTAGTGGCGAGTCGTTTGTGTAGTATTCGTCGCTACCTCCATAATAGCCTTTATAAACACCATCTGGCTGCTCAAATGCGCGTCTTAAAGTAGGATAAAGCTTAATGTAGCCTTCCATAAATTTCTTAAAGACAGGCGCCGCTGTCCTGCTGCCGCCCTCGACCTTTTTCATAGGACTGTTATCGTCGTTTCCGTACCAGATGATGGCCTCGATATCAGGCGAGTAGCCGCAAAACCAAGCATCGATGCTGTTGTTTGACGTGCCAGTTTTGCCAGCGATCTGGATGCCATTTACCTTTGCGTTGCGTCCGGTGCCGTTATTTACGACATTTTGAAGCAAGGTTGTCATCAAAAATGCCTGCTCAGGTTTTAGCACCTGCTTCTTTTGTGGCTCATAGTCCATCGACGCACCAAAGCTATTTTCTATATGCTTAATAAGTGTCGGCTCAACCATCTCGCCCTCATTTGGGAACATCGAGTAAAATTTTGCAAAATCAAGTGGCGAAATTCCAAAGCTACCAAGTGCGATTGATAAATTTTCAGGGATGTCGTTAAAGCCCATATCCTTAAGCTGTTTGCGAACTGAGCTAAGACCAAGATCGTTTAGTAAATTTATGGTTGCGAGGTTGCGAGACTGGGTTAAGGCTGATTTTATCGTGATGTAGCCTTGAAAGCCACCGCTATAGTTCTTTGGCGTCCACTCTTTGCCATTGCCCATGTCAAATGTCCTAGCGATATCAGCTACTTGAGAGACGACAGAGTAGCCGCTATCAAGGGCTATTTGATAGATAAATGGCTTAATGCTAGATCCTGGCTGGCGCTTGCTCTGGGTGGCGCGGTTGTAGCTACTTTTTGCGTAGTCGATGCCGCCAATTAGAGCTAAAATTTGTCCGCTTTGTGGGTGAGTGACGACGATAGCGCCATTTAGCATCTCTGGATTTGCCTTTTTATCTCTTTTTAAAATTTCATTGTAACCATATACTAGAGCGTCTTGAGCGATCTTTTGCACGTTTAGATCGACGGTGCTTTGTATCTTGTAACCGCCAGTTTTTATATCGTCAAATTTCTTTGAAGCCTCTTTTATGATCTCATCGACCACGTAAGGAGCTTTATTTCTTGTGAGCGTATCGTCAAAAACTGCTGGTTCTTCAAGCACGCCCTTGCGGTACTCATCCTCGTTTATCCAGCCGATGCTATACATCCTCTCAAGAACCCTGTTTGCACGGCTAAGCGAGAGGTCGAGGTGCTTTGTAGGATCATAGGTGCTTGGCGCTTTTGGCATGCCAACTAGCATCGCTATCTCTTTTATGCTTAGCTCATTTAGCTCTTTTCTAAAGTACCCCTCTGCAGCTGTTTTGATGCCGTAGTAGCCGTGGCCGAAATATACGTGGTTTAGGTATCTTTCAATGATGTCCTCTTTGCTAAGCTCGCTTTCAAGCTTCATAGCAAGCACAACCTCTTTTATCTTTCTTGTAAATTTCTTCTCGCGGCTTAGGGCTAGGTTTTTTATGAGCTGCTGAGTTAGCGTAGATGCGCCTTCTACCAGCTTTCTAGCTTTGATGTCCTTTATCGCCGCTCTTGCCATGGCTTCTACGTTGATACCGCCATGCTCAAAGTAGCTCGTATCTTCGATAGCCACGAGCGCTTCGATGACACGTGGTGGGATGTCGTTATACTTTACGTAAATTCTATTTTCTTCAAAGATATTTGCGATAAGCTCGTTGTTTCTATCAAAAATTTGTGTCGCAAGCTTTGGCTTGTAGTCGATGATGGTGTAAGCGTCAAATCTCACCTGCGAATAAAAGTATAAAAACGCTCCACCAAGTGCGACGGCAACTACAAAGATAAATGCCAAGATATATTTCATAAAAATGCCTTTAATATTTTTAAATTTAGCCCCATTGCCGTGCTTGTCTCGCCGTGCTGGGAGATGATGTATTTTTTATTAAAATTTTCTATCGTCATGGCTCCAGCTTTGCCTCGCCACTCGCCACTTTCTAGGTAGCTTTTTAGATCTTGCTCGCTAAATTTAGCAAATTTATATGTAGTCTTGCTCACATTTATAAGCTCAAATTCGCCTAAAAATATCATCGCCGTATAGACGCTACACTCATTGCCACTTTGTAAATTTAGCATAGCAAGTGCCTCTTTTTCGTCCTTTGCCTTGCCTAAAATTTTATCCCCACACGCCACGCAGCTATCTGCAAAGAGTAAATTTGTAAGCTTGCCATTTGCCTTTAAAAACTGCTCTTTTTTTGCTTTTACGACGTTTTGGACGTAAATTTCTGGTTTTAGGCTCTTTGCTATCATGCTCTCATCAAAGCTGCAAGAAATTTGTTTAAATTCTATCCCAGCATTTTTTAGTAAATTTGCCCTTGTTGGCGAGCTTGAAGCGAGTGTTATCATAAAAATACCTTATAGCTTATACCAAGATAAATAGCTGCTAGCGAAGCTAATAAATTTAGCGGTGTAAAATAATAAATTATAACGATCAAACTCTCGTTTAGCTCGATCATTTCATGCGATCTTAGTGCTTTTAAGGCCTTTTTGTATCTATAAAATATATAGCTTAAATTTAATAGCAAAAATAGTTCTATTGCGCATTTTGTTGCCACCATTGCACTTGCCATAGGATTTGTCAAATTTGCATCATAAAATCCAAAAATTATAACTATACTTGTTGCTATCACGCAAAGGATTAGTATGAAAATCGCAATGCCAAAGCATCTTATAATGTGAAGTAAGATGTGATAGCGCTCCTTGTCTTCAAATTTATTTTTTATAAAGTAGCTTCCAACAAGTACAAGACCGGCTTGTAGCCCCACAAAAAGAGCTACAAAGCATACATGCAAAAATAGTACTACTTGGTCAAATTTTATAAAAGCTATATCGTAATGACTCATTTTTCTAAGGCTTGCCTTGCGTACTCAAGTGAGTCTTTTATCGCATCTTCTATCATTGATGCATCTTTGCCACCGGCTGTTGCAAAGTCATCTTTACCACCGCCATTGCCACCTAGGATTTGCGCTGCAAATTTTACCCAAGCACCTGCCTTTAAAGGAGCGTTTTTAACTCCAGCTGCAAGAGAAATTTTGCCACTCTCATCAGCTTGGATTAGCAAAATAGCAGCACTTTCATGCTCATTTTTAAACTCGTCTATCAAGGTTTTTATATCTCCACCATCTACGCTTGTAACGCAAAGTTTGGTTTTATTTATATCTAAATAGACTAGCTCATGAGAATTTTTAGCATTTTTTAGCTTATCTTTTAAAACTCTTAGTTCATTTTTTAGCTTTTTGACCGCATTTAGTGGCTCGGTGCTCTTTAGCTCATCTTTTAGCTCGTCAAGCTCAGCTCTAAATGATCTTGCTAAATTTAGCGCAGCCCTTGAGCAAACGGCCTCTATACGCCTAACACCAGCACTTACGCCACTCTCTTTTATGATAAAAAATGATCCGATCTCATCTATATTTTTTACGTGTGTGCCACCGCAAAGTTCTTTGCTGACGTCGCCAAAGCTAACGACTCTTACATCATCAGCGTATTTTTCATTAAATAGTGCAATAGCTCCACTATTTTTAGCATCTTCAAGTTTCATAAGTTCTGTTTTTGAGTTAGCGCCATTTAGTATCCACTCATTTACTAGATTTTCAATCTTTGAAATTTCTTCGCTAGTAAGCGCTTTTGGATGTGAGAAGTCAAATCTTAACTTATCTGCTTCTACGCTTGAGCCAGCTTGAGCGATATGCGTGCCAAGCACGTTTCTAAGGGCTGCATGAAGCAAGTGTGTAGCGCTGTGATGACGTGCAGTTTCTGCTCTATCGCTAGAAACTTCAAGCTCTACTTCGTCGCCAACTTTTAGTGCCACGGTAGTTTTTACTAAAGATAAATTTAGTCCATGAAATTTTTGCGTATCAAGCACATTTGCTTTGCCCACTATCTTACCGCTATCACCGCACTGACCGCCACTTTGAGCGTAAAATGGAGTGACATCAAACATCACCCAGCCCTCTTTGCCAGCGTCCAGGCTATCTACATTTTTAAATTCTTCATCAAGCAGGGCTAGAATTTTACTTTTGCTTTTAAGCTCTTCGTAACCTATAAATTTATTCTCGCCAAATTTCTCAAGTAGCTCTTTAAAGTCGCCCTTCGCGCTCTTATCGCCACTGCCTTTCCAAGCAGCTTTTGCACGTGCTTTTTGCTCGCTCATAAGCTCATCAAACCTTGCTTCATCGACTTTTAAGCCTTTTTCTCTAAGCATATCAGCTGTTAGGTCAAGTGGGAAGCCAAATGTATCATAAAGCTTAAACGCAGCCTCTCCGCTAAAAATTTCTTTTGTATTTTTAAGCTCGCTCTCAAATAGCTCCAAGCCACTAGCGATTGTCGCCAAAAATCTCTCTTCTTCAAGCTTGATCTGCTCTTTTACAGCCGCTTTTTTCTCATTTAGGTATGTGTAGTGCTCGCCCATTAGCTCGCAAACTTTATCGACAAGCTTATACATAAATGGCTCTTTTATGCCTAGCAAGTATCCATGGCGGATCGCACGGCGTAAGATGCGGCGAAGCACGTAGCCACGGCCTTCTTTGTCAAATGTTGTACCTTGAGCTAGCAAAAATGTAACCGAGCGGATGTGATCGCTTATGACGCGGTAGCTAGCGCCACTTTCATAGACGTATGGCTTGCCACAAAGCTTTGCTACTTCGTTAATTAGCGGCATAAAAAGGGTGCTATCGTAGTTGCTAAATTTACCTTGCAAGATAGCAGTAACGCGCTCAAGTCCCATGCCGGTATCGATGCTTGGCTTTGGTAGTGGGCTTAGTTTGCCGTCCGCGCTTCTTTCATACTGCATGAAAACAAGATTCCAAATCTCTAAAAATCTATCGCCATCGCCACCCATGTAATCTACAGGCGTGTTAAAGTGTTCAGCCCCTTGATCGTAAAAAATTTCACTACAAGGGCCACATGGTCCAGTATCGCCCATCTGCCAGAAGTTATCATGGTCGCCAAAGCGGTAAATTCTCTCTTTTGCGATGTGAGTGCTCCAAATTTCAAACGCCTCATCGTCGCTTTCATGAACGGTTACATAAAGCTTATCTTTTGGCAGTTTTAGTACTTCTGTTACAAATTCCCAAGCGTAAGCGATCGCCTCTTTTTTGAAGTATTCACCAAAGCTAAAATTTCCTAGCATCTCAAAAAATGTGTGGTGGCGCGCTGTGTAGCCGACGTTATCTAGGTCGTTGTGCTTGCCGCCAGCTCTTATGCAGGTCTGACAGCTAGTGCGGATAGGTGGTGTTGGGCGCGGCACTTCGCCTGTGAAAATGCTCTTAAACGGCACCATGCCAGCGTTTGTGAAAAGTAGTGTTGCATCGTTTGGCACGAGTGGAGCAGAAGCTACTACTTCGTGACCTTTTGATTTAAAAAAATCAAGATATGCCTTTCTTATATCTAAATTTTGCATTTTTATCCTCGTTAGTTTTAAATTTTGCTCGATTTTAGCTAAAAATCGTTTGTAAATTTATAAAAAAATACAAAATTAATTTTTGCTTAATATATTTTATAAATTTATTTGTTTAAAAGCGATTTGCAATTAAAATAGCCTAAAAATTTATAACTAAAAGGTCTTTAGTGAAACTCAAAATTGGTATTGTTGGATACAATCTGGTTGGCAAGCGGCACTATATGGAGCTGAGGCGTTCTGACAAATTTGAAGTTTGTGGAGTTTTTGATAAAGAAAATAGAGATGATGCTTGCAGAGCTCCGTTTTTTGATGAGTTTAAGAAATTTATAGAAGTAGCCCAGCCACAAGCTGTCGTGCTTTGTTTGCCTCAACATGAGATCGTAGAGGCCTTTTGCCAGTGCGCAAAGTATTGCCAAAATATCTTGATTTCAAGACCGATATTTAAAAACGTGAGCGAGCTAAAAGAGATAAAATATGCCTCAGTGGTAAATAAAGTAAGAGTTTGCACTGGCGTTGATGAACGCTTTAATCCAACTATCGTTTCATTAAAAAAGGCGCTTTTAAAGGAAGAAGAAATTTATAGCATTTCAATTGCGCATTTTAAGCCACTTTGTGAGGGAAATATTATAAATGAGCTTTCGCTTTGCGATATAGACCTTGCGAAAAATTTAGTAGATAGTGAAATTTGCAGCTTTTTTTATACTCAAGCAAATAAAACAAATACCAAAATATGCGACAATGTTGGAATAAACATTAAAATGAAAAATCAAATTTTGGTGAGCATTACCGATTCGTTTTGTGGTTCATTAGAACGTTTTAAAATAGAAGTAAATGCCAAAGAAGGTGTTTATTTTGGCGATCTTATTGATTACAAACTTCACAGAGTAAATGAAAATGGTCAGATGAATTTAAAAACCGATCCTTTAAACAATGAAATAAAAGCCCAATATGATGCCTTTTATGATCTTTGTCAAAGCGGCGAAAGTAGCGAGCTTTCAAGCATTGATGATGCGATAAAAATTAAGGAGTTGTTTTGATGAAAAAGGCACTTTTGCTTTTGAATATGGGTGGGGCAAATAGCCTTGCTGATGTAGAAATTTTTTTAAAAAATATGTTTAATGACCCTTATATTTTGGGTATAAAGAATAAATTTTTAAGAAAATTTGTAGCTTTTATGATCACAAAAGGTAGGCTAAAAACTGCTAAGCATAACTACGAACAAATAGGCGGCAAATCGCCTATTTGCGAGCTTACAGCTAAGCTTTGCGATAAAATTTCAAGCTTACAAAATGAGTTTGATGCAGTTGATTTTGCGATGAACTATACTTCACCGTTTGTAAAAGATGTGCTTAAAAAATACGAAAATTTTGATGAGATAGTGCTTTTGCCACTTTATCCTCATCATTCGCAAACTACAATAACTTCGAGTTTAGATGACTTTAAAAAAGCAAAAGATGAGCTAGAGATAAAGGCTAAAATTTTGCTTTGCGGGCCATTTTATGATGATGAAATTTATAATAAAATCATAATCTCACATATAAATGAAGCCATAAATAACATAGATATAAGCGATGTGGAGCTTATCTTTTCAGCTCATTCGTTGCCTCAAAAAATTATTGATAAAGGCGATGTCTACGAAAAACATATAAATGAGCATGTGCAAATTCTAAGCAAAATGATAAAAGATAGCGGATTAAACTTCAAAGAGATAAATTTAGCCTACCAATCGCGTCTTGGGCCTGTAAAATGGCTAGAGCCCTCACTAAATGAAATTTTGGCAAAGTGTAAGAGTAAAAAGGCTCTTATCTATCCACTCTCTTTTTGTATTGATAACTCTGAGACTATTTTTGAGCTAGTTATTGAGTATGCAAAGATCGCAAAAGAGCTAAATTTTAGCTTCTATAAAGTTGTTTGGTGCCCAAATTTTAGTGATGAGTTTGCTAGTTTTATCTTACAAAAAGCAAAGACAGCTAAAGAGACTAACTTTTAGGAATAAATCTTGCTTATAAAATATATCTCAATACAGTAAAAAGGAGATATATGAAAGTACAAAATAACGACATAATCGATTATTTATTGCAATCAGGCTCAAGCAAAACTAAAGATAAAAAAAATAGTTTTGATGAAATTTTAAACCTTGCTATGGATAAAATCGCAAGCGATGCAAAAATTTCAGATAAGATTGAACAGTTTAAAAAAAGACTTACTGAGATCGGCGCAGTTGGTTTTATAAGTGAGCTAAATTCTAACAAGATAGAAGAGAAAATAGCCCAAAAGAAAAAGGAGCTAACTGAACTTCTAGGCATAGATGATCCCGCAAAAACACAGGATCAAAAAAATGAGCTGCTTAAGATAATGGATAAAATTTTAAGTGATTACCGCAAAGAGCTAAATGTAGCACTTGCTAATCAAGCTCTGCTAGAGAAGCAAAAAAATCTTAATAGTAAGAGTAGTAGCTCGGTTAATCTAAGTTCTGTTTTAAATGAGCTAGGACTTGCTTAAAATTTATATAAAAGATATTTAAGCCAATATAACTTTGCCAAAAATCTATATTTTTACGGCAAAGTTATGCCAAATTTTATAGCAGCCCCGTATATTATTGCGCTAATTATTCCAGCAAAAAAACCAGCTACCATATCATCGCCCATTACGCCAAGGCCACCTTTTACATTGCGGTCGATCCTGCCTATTATGGAAGGCTTTTTGATATCAAGCACTCTAAAAAGCACAAGCGAGAGTATGAGTTGAGAGATCGTAGCTCCACTAATGGCAATAGCAAGCCAAACTCCAGCAACTTCGTCTATAACGATAAAACTTTCATCGTGAGAATTTACCTTTTTTTCAAAATCATCAATAATGCTAATGCTTACCAAAAATAGCAAAATACTAGCTAGAAAAAGCGTGGTTGATGATAAAAAATAAAGCACAAAATAAGCTATTACAGCGCCAGCGATAGAACCCCAAGTACCAGGCGCTTTTGGCAAAAGTCCAAATCCAAAAAAAGTTAAAAATAGTTTTTGCATAAAATTCCTTAAGTCATCGATGATGTTTGATAAAGCTTCATAAGCTCTTCGTAAAAGTCACGGTCAGTTTTGTTTTCAAGCAGTCCTGAATTTACAAAAAGATCATCACAAAGCTTTTGCACGTCTTTGAAACGATTTGTAAAGAGTTTGCTTAAAACTAGTGCAGAAATTTCTGGCCTCACAAGAATGGCTGGTGGCATAATGCCGTTAAATAGCAGCTCCTTGATGACATCTGGATGATATTTGATCTGATGATGTTGTCCGTGTGGGCAACTTTTGGTGCTAACTAGTGTCTTGCATTTATTGCAATAAACTAGCTCTGGCAGTACGATTACCTCTAAATTTAGGTCGTTTTTGTAAATATCAAGAATCGTATGAGCTTCATTGTGATCAAAAAACATTCCAATTCCTGAGTGGTTTTGCCCGATGACTAGCTTATTTGCTCCAAATCTTGAAGCAGCGATGCACTCAAGTGTTGGGTTTGCATGTGAGCTAAAAAGAGTCGTATTTTTTAGAGCAAAGACAAAGACTTTTTTTGTTGGCAAATAATTTTGTATAAAATAGTCTAGCACTTGCTTTCTAATCTCGTAATCAACGTGCTTTTCTTCGCGTGTTCGTATTAAAAAAATGATTACTAAATCAGCCTTATCGATAGTCATTCTAACAAGGCGCTCGTGAGCTCTATTAAATGGATCAGCCGTTAAAAAAACTGCCGTTATCTTTTTAGCGCCATCTTCTTTTATTAGATCATTTAGTGCATTTTTGCTTATTTGCATACTTTCATCATAAAGCTCAAATTCGCCACTAATGCCGTATTTGCCTAAATTTAGCTCTTTATCATTGCTGGCTTCATTTGCTAAAAATATATTTTTAGCTCTCATGCTCTCGTCAAATTTAAAGACCTTAGCAACATTGATGTGTCCAACGATCTTACCATCAAGACTTAGATTTACCTTTTGTCCAGAAGTAAGCTTGCTAGCAATATTTTGATTTAGCTCGCCAAATGGAGCAAATCCAAAAGAATACGGCATCGGCTCGCTATTAAAATAGCCCTTTTTGCCCACCTCTTTTATCTGTTCATCGTCCATCAACGAGTCGTAATCTGAGAGAATTTTATTTTTTATTAGCTCCAAAGCACCAAAAACTTCGGTATTTATAGAAATTTCACTATTTTTTCTTGCTGACGTCATATTTCTTTCTCTTTTCCCAAAGTGATTTTCTAGAAATTCCAAGCTTCTTGCTAAGTTCTGTATCAGGGAATTTATCTTGATAATTAACGATTATGTACTTTATATATTCATCTATCGTAACTATCTCATCGATATTAAAATTTTTATCGCGTCCTGAAAGCTCAAGCTCGTCAAATGGTGCTTTTTGTGCAAAATCGTTAGTTGATATCGCGACCTTTTTCTTTTTGCAAATTTCTAAAATTTTCTCTTTTTCTTCTTGTTTTAGCTCCTCTAAATTTGTCATATAGATTAGCTCATCACCATTTTTGGCTAGTGCCTTTTCAAGCTCAGAGAAACAGGCTTTGCCTAAAAATAAAAATGGTAATTTGCAAGCTTTTACATAGCTAAATATAAATTTATCGCTGTATCCGCTTTTGCTTGATTTTAAAAGCAGTGGAAATTTTATCTTTTTTGCTTCAAAGCTAGAAATTTCATACTCTTTTAAAGCGTAATTTACGTAGCTTTCATAGTTTTTGATCTCATTTTTGAAATTTCTAAATTCCTCAAAATGCTTTATCTTTCTAACTAGCTCTTCTATCATAAATGGCTTTTGGATGTAATCAACCGCACCTGCTTGGATCGGTTTTAGCACAGTGTCACTATTGATATAAGCGATTAGTAAAATGATGATAGAGCTTTTAAATTTTTCTATGACTGGGTAGAAGTCCTGTCCTGGAAGTGTGGTAGAAAGTAACACTACATCAAAATTTTCAAACTTCAATGCTTCTTTTACGCTTTTAGCGATCTCGCAGTCGTAGCCAAAATCAGCTAGTTTACTAGCCATCGAGCCAGCTAAGTAAATTTCGTTTTCTATTATTAAAATTTTCATATTTGCTTCCAGTTGTAAAATTTAAGGCTTGCACTTGCCATTACGGCGATCCCTTCGCATCTGCCAACAAAGCCAAGCCCTTCAGTAGTCGTTGCCTTTACATTTATGCGGCTTTGGCTTAAATTTAGAGCTTTTGCGATATTTGCCTCCATTTTTGACTTTAGTTTTGAAATTTTTGGTTTTTGCGCCATTATCGTGATATCAGCGTTTGTTAGCACAAAGCCCACGCTTTGCACCCTTTTGTAAGCTTCCTCAAGCAAGTAAATGGAGCTAATATCTTTAAATTTAGCGTCCGTATCAGGGAAAAGCTCGCCTATATCGCCAAGTCCAGCAGCTCCCAAGATAGCGTCAGTTAGCGCATGAAGTGCCACGTCGCCGTCGCTGTGAGCCTTTAGCCCAAACTCATAGTCGATCTTCTCGCCACAAAGAATCAAAGGACGGCCCTTTTCAAACTCATGCACGTCAAAGCCGTTTCCAACAAAGACTTCATTTTCAGGCTCTTTTAAAGCAGAAATTTTGGCAAGATCCTCTTTGTAAGTGATCTTTCTTGCCATTTCATCACCTAAAATTTGCCATACGCTCGCACCAATGGCTCTCATAGCCGAGCTATCATCTGTGTAAATTTCGCCGCTGCTAAGAGCCTTTTTAAGAAGCGCTGTGCGAGAGAGTTGTGGTGTTTGGATAAGCTTTACCTTATCTCTATCAACCACATTTTCGCCAAGATAAGCGGTGTCAGCGATCTTTAGCGCTGGAACTACACAATCAGCCTGACTTGCTGCCTCTATAATTTTGTGAAAAAGCTCGCTTGAAATGCAAGGGCGAGCGATGTCGCTAACTAAGACAAATTCGCTATTTACTAGCTCAAGTGCGTTTTTTAGGCTATCTTGTCTGGTTTCGCCGCCATCAACAAATTTGTAATTTGGAGCAAATTTAGACATATATTTGCACTCTTTGCTAACGACGATGATCTCTTTAAATGTGTAAAAGTTACTCAAATTTTTAGTGGCAAATAGCCAAAGTGGGTCACTGCCGATGCGAAGCCATTGCTTCTTTACAGGTAGCTCAAAACGGCTAGAATTTCCTGCTCCTAGCATTATAAGTGAGATATCAAGCAAGGTAGCTCCTTTGAAAATTGTTACGGAATTATACACCTAAAAGCTAAATATTTCTTTTTATAAAAATAAATTTAAGTCTAGCATTTAGTTAGATCAAAACAAAAAAGGACTAAAATGAGCCTTTAAATTTTAAAAAAAGGCTAGTCATGACAAAGACACAGATGTACTATGCTAGGCGAGGCGAGCTCACAAAGCAGATGAGCTATGTGGCAAAGATCGAGGGAGTGAGCGAAAATTTAGTGATGGATGAGGTGGCAAACGGCAGGATCATCATCCCAGCAAACGTAAATCACACAAATTTAAAGCCTATGGGCATAGGCAGAAAGCTAAAGACAAAAATCAATGCAAATATCGGCAACTCAAGCTTAAGTAGCGACATTTGCACAGAGCTTAGAAAGCTTGAAATTTGCTTAGAATTTGGAGCTGATACGGT
The DNA here is from genome assembly GCF_002165775.1 of Campylobacter concisus. NCBI lineage: Bacteria > Pseudomonadati > Campylobacterota > Epsilonproteobacteria > Campylobacterales > Campylobacteraceae > Campylobacter > Campylobacter concisus. The sequence continues at coordinate 152,526 of NZ_NDYP01000009.1, forward strand.
TATGGATCTAAGCACGGATGGCGATTTAGACGCCATTAGAAGCGCTATCATCGAGCACTCAAGCGTGCCAGTTGGCACAGTGCCTATGTATGAAATTTTAAAAGAGGCAAAAGAGGTTACAAATATCACAAATGAGCTAATTTTAAGCGTGCTAGAGAAGCAAGCAAGGCAAGGGGTTAGTTACTTTACGATACACGCTGGCTTTTTGCGTGAGTTTTTGCCCCTTGTTAAAAAGCGTAAAATGGGCATAGTTAGCCGCGGTGGCAGTTTGAGCGCGAGCTACATGTCAAAGCTAAATAGGCAAAATCCATTTTATGAAATTTTTGATCAAATTTTAGAAATTTGTGCAAAATACGACGTCTCACTCTCGCTTGGCGACGGACTTCGCCCAGGTTGCCTTTATGACGCGACAGACGAGGCGCAGCTTAGTGAGCTAAAGGTGCTTGGAGAGCTAACACTTCGTGCGTGGCAAAAAGATGTGCAAGTGATGATAGAGGGCCCTGGTCATGTGCCATTAAGTCAAATTGAGTATAATATGAAAATCGAACAAGAGCTCTGCCATGACGCCCCATTTTACGTGCTTGGACCGCTTGTTAGCGATATCGGCGCGGGGTATGATCATATCACTTCAGCGATAGGTGGTACGATGGCAGCATATCACGGCGCTAGCATGCTTTGCTACGTGACGCAAAAAGAGCACCTTGGCTTGCCAAATGAAAATGACGTAAGAGAGGGGATCGTAGCTCACAAGATAGCAGCTCATGCCGCAGACGTCGCACTTGGCAAGGCAGGAGCCATCGAAAAAGACCATGCGATGAGTGACGCGAGATATGCATTTGACTGGAACAAGCAGTTTGAGCTTAGCTTTGATCCAAAAAAGGCTAGAGAGCTTCACGATGAGAGCTTGCCAGAAGATGCGTTTAAGAGCGCTCATTTTTGTTCGATGTGCGGACCAAAATTTTGTGCATATAAAATTTCAAAAGATCTAGAAAAAGGAGAAAAATGTTAAATAAAGAAGAGGTCTTAAATAGACTAAAAGGCGTCATATATCCGGGATTTGAGAAGGATATAGTTAGCTTTGGCTTTGTAAAAAACGTGGAGATCGGCGATAAAATCTTAATCGAAGTCGAGATCGTTAGCTCAAGCCCAGAGGTGGCAAACGAGCTAAAAACGGACATCAAACGTGTCATGGGCTCAAATGAGTACGTGCTAAATTTGATCCAGCCAAAGATACCTGAGGAGAAAAGTAACACTCAAAGTGGTAAAAATATCGCACCACAAGTTAAAAATTTCGTAATGGTAAGCTCAGGCAAAGGCGGTGTTGGTAAATCAACTACGACTCTAAATTTAGCCATTTCAATGGCAAAACTTGGCAAAAAAGTGGGCGTTTTGGATGCTGACATCTACGGACCAAATATCCCAAGAATGCTTGGCGAGGTAAATACTCAGCCGCAAGTAGTAGGCAACAAACTAAAACCAATACTCAGTCACGGCGTTGAGATGATGAGTATGGGCGTTTTGATGGAAGAAGGCATGAGCCTCATCTGGCGTGGCTCGATGATCATGAAAGCGATCGAGCAGCTGTTAAAAGACGTTCTTTGGAGTGAGCTTGATGTCTTGTTTCTTGATATGCCTCCAGGAACGGGCGACGCGCAGCTAACTCTAGCTCAAAGCGTGCCAGTAACGGCAGGTGTCTGCGTCACAACGCCACAAGTGGTAGCGCTTGACGATAGCAAACGTGCGCTTGATATGTTTGAGAAGCTCCACATCCCAATCGCTGGCGTCATCGAAAATATGAGTGGTTTCATCTGCCCTGAAAGCGGCAAGGAGTATGATATATTCGGCAAAGGCACGACCGAGGAGGTAGCAAAAGCCTATAGCACCGAAGTGTTAGCCGAGATCCCTATCGAGCCGGCTGTTCGCGTGGGCGGCGATAGCGGCAAGCCGGTGAGCTTTTACGAGCCAAACTCGGTCACTGCTAAACGCTACGAAAAAGCGGCGGCTAGGCTGTGGGAGATAATAGAAAATATAAATAGTGATGGCAGAGCTGATAACTCAGCGATCCAGCCAGTAAATGACGGCAAGAGTGCTTGCTCGAAGTAAAATTTACAAAAGATAAAATTTAGAGCAAATTTTAAAATTTGCCAGTTTGAATTTGGCTACCAAAATTTAGCTTTGTTTGATGCTTGGCTTAAATTTTGGAGCCAAAATGCAATCATTTAAAATTTAATAGGAGAAAACATGAAAGCGATCGTAACTGTAGTCGGAAAAGATAGAGTCGGCATCGTTGCTGGCGTCTCAGCAAAGCTTAGCGAGCTAGGGCTAAACATAGATGATATCTCACAGACTATTTTAGATGAGTTTTTTACGATGATGGCAGTGGTTTCAAGTGATGAAAATAAAGACTTTACGGCCTTAAGAGCAGAACTTAACGAGCTTGGAGAGAGCCTAAAAGTAAAGATAAATATCCAAAGTTCCGCTATCTTTGATGCGATGCATACAATCTAAGGAAAAACAATGGACATCAAAAATGTAACCGAAACAATCTCGATGATCGAAGAGCAAAATTTTGACATCAGAACGATCACGATGGGCATTAGTTTGCTTGATTGCATCGATCCTGACATCAACAAAGCTTGCGACAAAATTTACGCAAAAATCACCACTAAAGCCAAAGACCTAGTCAAAGTGGGCAACGAAATTTCTGCTGAGCTAGGCATACCAATCGTCAATAAAAGAGTAAGCGTGACGCCTATCTCGATAATCGGCGCCGCAACGGATGCAAAAGACTACGTAATGATCGCAAAGACGCTTGATAGAGCGGCTATTGAGGTTGGTATTGATTTTATAGGTGGTTTTTCAGCTTTAGTTCAAAAGGGCTATCAAAAGGGCGATGAAATTTTGATAAATTCTATCCCGCAAGCACTTTCTCAGACTTCAAAAGTATGTGCAAGTGTCAATGTCGGCTCAACGAAAACTGGCATAAATATGAGCGCGGTGCGTGACATGGGACGCATCATAAAAGAGACGGCGGCAGCCTCTGAGATGGGTTGTGCTAAGCTTGTCGTTTTTGCAAACGCAGTCGAGGATAATCCTTTTATGGCTGGGGCATTTCACGGCGTGGGCGAGGCTGATGTGGTGATAAATGTCGGCGTTTCTGGCCCTGGCGTGGTAAAAAGAGCCCTTGAAAAGGTACGTGGCGAGAGCTTTGATGTAGTGGCTGAGACCGTTAAAAAAACGGCGTTTAAGATCACGCGTATCGGCCAGCTAGTTGGCCAAATGGCGAGCGAGCGCCTTGGGGTTAAATTTGGTATCGTTGATCTTTCTCTTGCTCCGACACCAGCTGTGGGCGACTCGGTAGCCCGCGTGCTTGAGGAGATGGGGCTTGAGGCTGTTGGTACGCATGGCACGACTGCGGCACTTGCTTTGCTAAATGACGCGGTCAAAAAAGGTGGCGTCATGGCGTGCAATCAAGTTGGCGGCTTAAGCGGTGCATTTATCCCGGTCTCAGAAGATGAGGGTATGATAGCTGCGGTGCGCGCGGGATCGCTAAATTTAGAAAAGCTTGAAGCGATGACGGCGATATGCTCGGTTGGTCTTGATATGATCGCCATACCTGCTGACACACCAAGCGAGAGCATAGCTGCGATGATAGCTGATGAGGCGGCTATCGGAGTTATAAATCAAAAAACAACGGCCGTTCGAATTATACCTCTTGGACGTGAGGGCGATATGATCGAGTTTGGCGGCCTTTTAGGAAGAGCACCTGTGATGAAGATAAACAAAGCCTCAAGTGCCGACTTCATCGCTCGTGGCGGACAAATTCCAGCTCCAATTCATAGTTTTAAAAACTAATCTTCGAAGTCCGCTTAAATTTGCGGACTTTTTCTTAAATTTATCCTAATCTTTTCAACTGCTTTTAGTTAAAATAATAAAAATTTTAAACCAAGGAACTAAAATGAAAATTTTATCACTACTTACGGCGCTACTTTTTGGATCGGTATGTGGCTTTGCAAATGATGGTAAAGTAAGAAGTATCGACATCTACGTCACGCCTTACTACTCAGCAAATGCTGGCAAGGTGGAGTACGTCAAGGTCTATGACAAGATAGATGAGCTTTTAAAAAGTGGCAAAGAAGAGGACTTTAAAAAGGCTGAAAAGATCGTGCAAGACACCCCACAAATGGTCTCTCCGATAACTCTTTTTGTCCTTTCAGCTCGTGCATACGATCTTGGACTTCGCGATGATGCGGTATTTTGGTTTTATGCGGCAAAAAATTGCGCGATCTTGCTAAGAGGCGTTATAGATATGGAAGGCGAGAAATTTACTGAGGTGGTGGCCGCGATAGGGGCGTTTATGAAGCTTGTTGGCGACGTGGTCAATCCTTATGCATTTTGCGATATCAAAAAGCAACAAGATATCGCTGATAAAGCGCTTGAATGGACTAAGAAAAATGCCTATGAAGCGATGTTCTCGCCAGAATTTAGCTCGCCTCACGAAGATAGAAAAGTAGCCTTTGCAAAAGGCATAGAAAAGCTAGAGGCCCGCAATAAAAAAGAGAAAGATTACTTTTTAGATAAAGATAATCTTGCTAACTTTAAAGCTATGCGCAAGCAAAATGGCACTGATAAGAAATTTTGCTTCTAAATAGCGAGAAAAACTAAAAATTTGCTTATAAATTTAGCTTTTGCTTTATGCTAAAAGGACAAATTTACAAGCTATCTCTATTTTAGATGATAAATTTTAGCTCACTACAAATCTGCTTAAATTTGGCTCTTTTCATAGGAGTAGCAAAACTACAAAAAATGAGAATAAAAAATGACTTTGAAATTTAGCGAACTTGAAAAAATAGCAACGGATGAAGGTTTTATTTGGTACGTGGAGACGGAGCTAAAAAGCGAAATTTTTGGACAGGTGCTCTTTTGCCTTATCTCGGCAAATGGGGCAGATGTGGACGATGAGACTACTTTGCTAGCAGAGCGCATCGCCGGCGATATTGACCGGTATGTAAAAGATGCGCTTACGTTTTTACGAGATGAGCTTAAGCAAAAATGCCTTTTAAGCAAGGGCGAGCTTAAATTACTTGACGTGCCAGTCTGCGATTTGCCTTTTAGCTTGCCTCAATGCACCTTTTATTCACGCGATAAGCAGTGGCTGATGAGGTTTGTCGACGGCGCGCTTGATATTTGCGAACCTTTTGGTATTGGGGTGATTTTTGAAGGTGAAAAGCCACTTCGTTTAGAAAATTTAGAGCTTAGCCAGGAGTGCTAATCGCGGATAAATTTTGCTTTTAAATGGTGAGATAAATTTAGTTGCTGTTTTAGGTTTTTAGCCCAAAACAGCAAAAATTTGCATTTATGCGTTGCAGCAGCAATAATCGCTCGGATCTTTTTCTTTTGTGATCCTAGCTCTTAGGTCGTGACGGATGATCTCTATCGACCAGAACCATATCATGTGGCCGACAAATTCAGATACATGCTCGTACCAAGGGAGTGTCCAAAGTGGTGGAGTAAGCCCCAAAATAGGTAATGTGATCACGTGAACAGCGATATTTACGATAACGCCAACTAGTAAGCCTTGCCATATTGTAATCTTTGGAAATTTCTCAGCCAAAACACAATAAGCCACCGCAAAAACGATCGAAAACAATATATGCGTCATCATTACGTAGTTAAATGCATGCCCTGCAAACTCGTAAATAGCGGCATTTGGATCGGCTACGCCCAAATAATCTCTTAAAAATACATAAGGCGGATTTAAGAAATTTCTAGAGCAATCGATCGCATCGGCTGCTCTAATGGCACTCTCTGGTCCGCAAGCAGCGTTAAATATATCCATTGGACTTCTTGGAGGAAGTGGAAATTCTGCTCCCCATTTGACAAAGGCTGAGACAACACCAGCGACAAGGCCGATTAACGCAGCCAGAGCAAATCTAGGTTTTGTTACTAAATTTGACATTTAAACCCCTTCTTTAAATTTGCAAAATCTTATTGCAATTTACTTTATGATAAGATTAATCATTATTAAAAATATAAAAATATTTAAAAATTTTAATGGACTTAAAATCATAAAATTTTTAGCCATTTTTGGCTAGACTAAGAAAAATTTAAAGGAGAATAGATGTCTAAAGAGTTTAAAGATGCAAATGAATTTAAGGAATTTTTTGAAGAATTTAGAAAAAAAGATGGTTACAAAGATCCGCTTGCTTTTGGTATCGCTAGGATCGATCGCGGACAAAAAAATACAGACAAAATTTTGCAAGCGACATTCGCTGTTGTAAATTACAAAGAGAGTTTTTTAAGCGCAGCTGCTTATATCTATGCTTTGCAAAAATGTGATGTTAAGGTTGATTTTAATGGTTCTGAATTTGTAGCCGATCTTACTCCAAAAGTGGTAAAAAAGGCTAGCAAGCTCTTTAGTGTCTTTGAAAAAGAGATAAGCTCTCATAAAAATGTACAAAATTTGCATGCCGTAAAAATGGCTTTTGATGACGATCTTGAACTAAATGAGAATAAATTTAAACTTGTGTTTTTGTTTGATGATGCAAAGCCACTTAGCGTAGAGGCCGTATATCTCAAGCTTTACTTGATCTCGCTTGGCAAGGTCGCACCTAGGACGATCGTGCTTGATGGAGCTTTTGGTGTGTTACCAAATGTTGCATGGACTAGCCAAAATGCGCCAATTGAGCTTGAATGGCTAAGAGAAAATGAAATTTCTCTAAAGATGTTTGGCGAATACCCAGCGATCGTTAGCGTCGATAAATTCCCAAGATTTTTAAGCCACATTATTCCAGCTGATAATACGAGAATTTTAGACTCAGCTAAGGTTCGCATGGGTGCTGCCGTGTATCCTGGCACAGTCGTTATGCCAGGTGCTGCCTATATCAACTTTAACGCAGGTACAACTGGTGGCGTGATGGTCGAGGGCAGGGTCAGCAGCTCTGTCGTAGTTGGCGAGGGTAGTGACGTAGGTGGCGGAGCTAGCATACTTGGCGTGCTAAGTGGCACAAACGGCAACCCTGTAAGCATTGGCAAACACTGCTTGCTCGGCGCAAACTCAGTCACAGGAGTACCTCTTGGTGATAACTGCATCGTAGATGCTGGTATAGCGGTGCTTGAGGGCACAAAGGTCTATATATCAGCTAGCGAGCGCGAAAAGTTAGCTAAGCTAAATCCAGAGTTTAAATTTGAAGCTGAAATTTACAAAGCGCTTGAGCTTGGTGGGCTAAATGGACTTCATTTTAGACAAAATAGCCAAACAGGTCAGATCACTGCAAGTGCGAGCAAAAGGGCGATCAAGCTAAATGAGGCACTTCACTAAAAGGAGTTAGCATGAAAGTTGGCATTTTGATGTTTGACAAGCTAAATCTACTAAGCTTTGCCAAAATTTATGATTTTTTACATAAATTTGAGGATTTTAATATCAAGACTTACGCACTAAAGCCTGAGATTGTCGATGAATTTGGCGTCAGGCTTCATCCAGAAATTTATGCTGAGAGCCTTTATGGTGTGGATATCTTAATCGTGCCAGATGGCGTTGGAGCACTTGGATTAAGATACGATGAGATATTTTTAAGCTGGGTTAAAAGCTCAGCGAGTGCGAAATTTAAGATAGGTTTTGACCTTGGCGTATTAATCCTTGGTGGGGCTGGATTTTTAGAAGACAGAGAGGCTTGTATAAGGGGCGGATACAAAAATGCACTTAGCGACTACTGCGATGTTAATGATGCTAAGATGTGTGAAAGTAGAGGTATTATAAGCGTTAGTGAATTTGATGATAGAATCAAAGAACAGCTGGCAACGATGCTAGGTAAAGATAAATTTTAAGAGTTTTGAGCTTTAAATTTTTTAGTTTAGTGGGCTAGAATAAGGCTTTAATATATAATGATTTTATTAAGCATCTCTTTTGCGCTTAAAGAGAAAATGCCAACAAGATCGACAATATCCACTTTTTGATTTTTAATATCGCACATTATTTCAATATACTCCAGTGCGATATTCTTATCCTTTTTGCTTAATTCATCAAACTTTTATTCAATCAAAAATGATACATATGTTTCTATTTTTTGTTGTCATGGTAAAGTATAAAAATTTAAACTAAGGATAGATAAATTTTAGCTAGGTTGCGCTCTTTTAAGAACAGTATTTCATAAAATTTAATGCAAAATATCAACTAAAATTTAACTAGCCAGCATTTGCCAGCTAATTAAATTTATTCTACTGTTACGCTTTTTGCTAGGTTTCTTGGCATATCTACATTGTTGCCAAGCCTGACTGAGATTTCAAGTGCTAGAAGTTGAAGCACAAGCATCATCTCAAAAAATTCGCTCATATAGTGATCTTGTACGCTTGTCTTTACATAGTCATCGCTTAGGTCAAACTCTAGTGGACTTATAGCTAAAATATAAGCATCACGAGCCGCAAGTTCTTCGACATTACTTTTAGTTTTTTCATAAAGTAGATTTTGCGGCATTAAAGCGATTGTAAATAGCTTCTCGTCCGCAAGTGCGATAGGGCCATGCTTCATCTCACCTGATGGATAACCTTCGGCGTGAAGATACGAAATTTCTTTAAGCTTTAATGCTCCCTCAAGTGCCAACGGATAAAAGATGTCTCTACCTATGAAGAAAAAGCCGTGTCCGTGCAAGTAGTGTTTGCTTAAGCGGTGTAGTTTTTCTTGAAGTGAGTTGTTGATATTTAAAATTTGTGGTATATGTAAAAGTGTTTTTACTTCGTGATCGAGCTCTTTTTTACTGATGGAATCTTTTGCTGCTGCCATTTGAAGCACAAGCATCCAAAGTACAACTATTTGCGTAGCAAAGGCTTTTGTGCTTGCCACGCCTTTTTCGATACCAGCACGAGTTAGAAGTGTATTGTCAGCTAGTCTAACGATAGATGAGTTATCAACGTTGCAAATAGCAAGCGTTCTAAGCCCAACCTCTTTTGCAATCCTTAAGGCTTCTAGAGTATCTGCTGTTTCACCACTTTGAGAGATGACGATAAAAAGCGAATTTTTGTTTAGATAAGGCTTTCTATATCTAAATTCGCTAGCAACTTCAACTTTTGTTCTAACCTTTGCTAGTCTTTCAAACAAATAACTCGCGACAAGTGCGGCATGATAGCTAGTCCCACATGCACAAAGCACTATGTCATCGATACTTTTTAGATATTCATCGTCTAAATTTTCAAGTGTTACTTTATGGTTTTTGACCCTGCCCATGATGGTTTCAGATACGACAGCACCTTGCTCATAAATTTCTTTTTCCATGAAAAATGTATATCCCTCTTTTTGGGCATAGCTTTTATCTTTTGGAAGTGCATTGAAGGTTATGTTGGCTTTTTTACCATCTTTAAAAACAGCTATCTCATCAAGGCTCACGTAGCCGTAATTGTTGTCATCAAGATATGCCACCTCTGTTGCATTGCCGATAAGTGGAGCGTCAGATGAAGCAAAGTATAGCTCTTTTTTGTCGCTCTTTCCTATCGCCATAGGAGCGGCATCTTTTGCAAAAAATATCTTATCAGGCGCAGTTTTGGTGATAAGTAGCGTCGCATAAGCGCCTCTTAGCTTTGCAATAGTTGCCTCATAAGCTTTAAATGGATCTTTTTTCTCTTTTAAAATTTCTTCAAAAAGGTGCACGATCACCTCAGTATCGGTTTGGCTGACAAATTTCACGCCCTTTGCCTCAAGCTCATCTTTAAGCTCTTTGTAGTTTTCGATGATGCCGTTGTGAACGACAAATGAGTGCTCGCCAAGGTGTGGGTGAGCGTTTATCTCAGTTGGTTTGCCGTGCGTCGCCCAGCGTGTGTGACCTATCGCCACGCCAAAGCCAGTTGATGTAAAGTCCTTTGTCTTTATGGCTAAATTTTCAAGCTTACCGACAGCCTTAAAAAAGTCGATTTTGTCATCACTCATCACAGCCATACCAGCACTGTCATATCCTCGGTACTCAAGCTCTTTTAGACCGCTTAAAATGACCTCTTTTTTCTCTTTATCTCCGATGTATCCTACGATTCCACACATGTTTTACTCGCTTATTAATAAATTTAATATCTCTTCGCCTTTACTCTCAAGTCGCTCGTTTTTCTCGATCAAAAAGAGATTTCTTGTTCTATTTTTGACCGTTTGGATTCTCGCACTAGTGACTTGAAAATGAAGCCTATCAAAAACACTCATCACATAAGCCATTAGTCCGCGCTGATCTTTTGCGTTGATGCTAAGTTTGGCGTAATCTTTTGAGTGATTTAGCTCGAAGTTTATCTCATCTTTGTTAATGTTTGGTTTCAAAGGCTCTTTTAAAACCTCGCTATTTAAGGATTTTAGAGCTAAATTTTTAGTAGTTTCAAGCTCCTCTTTTTTAACATTTTGGTTAAAATCAAGCCTGATATAAAATTTCTTCTCAAATAGCTCAAAAATTTCCATGTATGCTAGGTCAAATTTAGCAAATTCATAGAGCAGAGCACTTAAATTTAGGCTCTTTTTTGTATAAATCTGAATGCTTAAATTTTTAGAGTTATTTATAAAAATTTCTGTCGTATCTAAGCTATCTGCAACCTTGCTTAAATTTATGATCTCACTCGCACTATATTTTATAAAGACAAGATTTGATGTGATTTTAAAAATTTTCTCTTGCAAGCTTAGTTCAAGTGCTAAAAACTCGCTATTTCGTTTTATAGACTGCTCTTTTTTTACACGCCTTGTCGCTTCATCAAGTAAATTTTCATCGCTAAATGCACTAAGAGAAATTTCATAAAGCTCTCTTAAAAGCTTTGCTGTGTAGGCGTTATAGAGCCTCTCGTTTGTCGCATTTATCACGCAGTAGCTAAGGATGTAAAGCAGTTTTAAAACCTGCTTGTCGCCAAGCTTTGAGATAAAAGCAAAAATAACGCGTTGGGAATAAATGTCCTCTCTGTTTGAGACGTTGCTCATTAGCGTGTGGTATTTTATCAAGATGACGCCGATATTTACGGCCTTTTGGCTTAAATTTAGCTTGTTTGCGTATGCTCTAAAGATATTAGCGCCGATATTTGCGTGATCTTTGCCAAGCCCCTTGCCAACGTCGTGCATTAAAGTCACGATCTTTAGCATTGTTTTGCCCTCCAAGCAAAGCTCGGTATAGAGATTTTTTATGAATTTATCTTTTATATTTTCAAGAAATTTTACACTTAAAATGCTATGCTCATCGACAGTAAATTCGTGATAGCCGTCGTACTGAGCTAGCTGGCTGATGTGTTCCATTGGTTTTATTAAAATTTGTATCATTTGCGCATCAAGCAATGACTTTAAAATAGCGTAGGAATTTTTTCTTAAAAATATCTTCTTAAACTCACTTATAGCACGCTCTAAGCCACTTTTTGTGATGATGGCTCGCTTGATGTAAAAGATCGCACTTATATCAAATTTATAATCAACATCTTTTAGTTCTAAAAGCTCGGTTATTAGATTTTCAATGAGAGCTGGCTTTTTATGAAGCGGCACGTAAATAACGCCATTTATCTCGTAAAAGCCATTTTTTAGTCTTGCAAATTTTCTCTGATCAAAATTTAGCTCGCTTTTAAAAAATGGCCTGCAAAGAGAAGCGACGATAAACCTCGAATAAATAGCAACATTATTCATCGAGCTTAGCATTTTTTGGCTGATAACGCTTTCGTTATCTTGAAGCTTTTTAGACTTTGTCTGCATGAAATTTGTCGTGATCTCAACGCTTGAAGCGCTAAAAGTATCAGAATTTTGCGTTAAATTCAAGGTAGTTAGTAGGCTTAGTAAAAAGTCCACATTTAGGTTAAAGCTAGCGATCTCTTTTTCATTCATCACTTTTAGGGCTTGTGACCTAACTGAAATGTCGCTATCTAGGCAGTTTAGTATGCAGTTTAGGTGATAAATTTCATCTATCCCGCCAAAGCCACTTTTTAAATTTGGCTCTTGGGCTAAGTAGCTGATGCTAGAAAACGGCAAAAATGCCTTTAAATGGTAGTTTAAAAAGGCTTTTTTATCAAATTCTTTTAATTTTACGATCTCACTTTTTACTAAGCGGTAGAGACTTTTTGAACCACAGATATATCGGACTTGTGATGTTTCGCTTTTAAATTTGAGATCGTCTTTGTAATTTGTAAAAATTTCATCTATTTCAACGCTTTTTATATAAAAATTTATTCCAGAGCTACTTAAAATTTCGCTAAATTCTTTTAGAAAATTTTTTGTGTTGTAGCCTTTTAAATTTTTATAAACTAGTAAAATTTCTAGCTCACTATTTGCACTAAGTAGGGTTTGGGCGTATTTTCCAGTAGCTAAAACGCTAAAGGCAAAGCTATCATTTTGTGGTACAAAATCATCAAAAAAATCTCGCATAGTTTCATTTAAATAAGATTTTATAAAATCATCATATTCTTTGGCTAAGAAATTTGCAAAATTTCTACCCTGATTTTTTTGAAAATGTTTTGGCAAATTTGCCTTAAAATCAAGAAATTTCTCTTTGATTTTTAAATAATTGTCGCTATATTTGGTACTTTTATCAGCCAGCATTTAATGTTTCCATTGTTAAAAATATCTTGGCAAATGTTACATAATTTTTGCAAAAACAAAGCTTTATTTGCCTATAATAAAGCCTTAAGTTCAGCTTTAGGACGATAAAGATAATGAATCTATTACAAAAACTAGAAAGTGGCGAGAGATTAAGCAAACAAGAGGCTTTTTCGCTTTATGATCTTGATCTTTTTACGTTAGCTAAATTTGCCGACAAAAAGCGCAGAAAGCTGCACGGCAATAAGGTCTTTTTTAACGTAAATCGCCATATCAATCCAACAAATATCTGCGCTGATATCTGTAAATTTTGTGCGTTTTCAGCCCATAGAAAAAATCCAAATCCATACTTAATGAGTCACGAAGAAATTTTAAAGATCATTGATGAAAGCGTAAGCCACGGCGTAAAGGAGATACACATCGTATCAGCTCACAACGCAAAAAGTGGCTGGCAGTGGTACTTAGAAATTTTTAAAAAGATAAAAGCAGCTCATCCAGAGCTCCATGTAAAAGCGATGACGGCAGCTGAGATCGACTTTTTATCAAGACATTATGGCTTAAGCTATGAAGAAGTGATAGAGAAGATGCTCGAATACGGCGTCGATAGCATGCCAGGCGGCGGGGCTGAAATTTTTGATGAAGAGGTCAGGGCTAAAATTTGCAAAGGCAAAGTAAGTAGCGAAAACTGGCTAAAGATCCATAAAATGTGGCACGATCACGGCAAACAAAGCAACGCAACGATGCTTTTTGGTCACATAGAAAGCCGCGATAACAGGATCGATCACATGCTAAGGATTAGGGACTTGCAAGATGAAACTGGCGGATTTAACGCGTTTATCCCACTAGTTTATCAAAGAGAAAATAACTACCTAAAAGATATTAAATTTCTAGGATCAGCTGAAATTTTAAAGACTCTGGCGATCTCACGTCTTGTGCTAGATAATGTTCCACATATCAAAGCTTACTGGGCTACTTCGACACTAAATCTAGCCATGATAGCTCAGGAATTTGGAGCTGATGATCTTGATGGCACGATAGAAAAAGAGAGCATCCAAAGTGCAGCTGGCGCAAATAGCGCAAACGGCGTTACACTAAAGACATTTTGCGATCTCATAAAAACATCTGGTTTTACGCCAGTTGAGCGTGATAGTTTATATAACGAACTTAAAATTTACTAAAGGAGCTTGGGGTGAAATTTTTTGACTTAGCACAAAACAAAACGAGTGTGAAGCAGGAATTTGGAGCTGGACTTACGACGTTTTTGGCGATGATGTATATCGTGCCGGTAAATGCGATCATTATGAGCAAAACTGGTATGCCTTATGATGCACTAATTACGGCAACTGCGCTAATTACCATCTTTTCTACGGTATTAAATGGTCTTTGGGCGAACACGCCAGTTGCGATGAGCGTTGGCATGGGGCTTAATGCTTATTTTACATTTGGTCTTTGCATCGGTATGAAAGTGCCTTGGCAAACGGCTCTTGGCGTTGTTTTTCTAAGTGGCGTGATATTTGTTGTCTTGTCTTTTACAAATTTTAGAATGTGGATAATAAGATCCATCCCACTTGATCTAAGAAGAGCGATAAGCGCTGGCATAGGCACCTTTATCAGCTTTGTTGCATTTCAGCAAATGGGCTTTATCGTAAATAGCGACGCAGTTTTGGTTGGCATAGGAAATTTCAGAGATCCAAACGTGCTTCTTGGCGTTCTGGGGTTATTTTTGGTTATTTGCTTTTGGGCGTGGAAGATAAAGGGCGCGTTTATCCTAGCCGTGCTTGCTACTTCAGTGATTGCTTGGGTGCTTGGTATCGCTCCTCATCCAACAGAAATTTTCTCAACTCCAGCTTCTATCTCACCGATATTTTTAGAGCTTGATATAAAAGGTGCGCTTAGCCTAGCCTTGCTGCCAGTTGTTATCACATTTTTTGTGACCGATCTTTTTGACTCGATAGGCACACTAGCTGGTGTAGGCACAAGGGCAGGGATATTTGATGAAAACAAAAAAGATGGCGTCGTAAAACTTGAAAAAACTCTTGAAGCTGACGCTATTGCTACGGTAGCTGGCTCACTTGTAGGCGTAAGTACGACCACATCGTTTGTAGAGAGTGCTAGCGGTGTAGAAGAGGGCGGTAGAACTGGTCTAACGGCTGTATTTTGCGGACTTTTATTTATACTTACACTATTTATGTTGCCACTTTTTAAAGCGATCCCTGGTAACGCCATTTATCCGATCCTTGTAATGGTTGGCGTGCTTATGTTTGCCGAGCTTGCTAGCATAAATTTCAAAGATCCAGCCATCGCCGTTGCGACATTTTTCATAGTTGTGCTCATCCCGCTTACTTACTCGATCACAAACGGCCTTGCATTTGGTTTTATGTCATACGTAATAGTTAAGCTCATAAAGAGAGAATTTAGCGATATAAATTTAGGCGTAGTCGTGCTAGCGCTCATTAGTTTTATCGTATTTTTAGTGCATTGATAAGGAAGAAAGATGATATTTTATAGCTATGATGAATTTGCTGTTGATACTAAAAAGATGGCAAAACAGATAAAAGACGAGTTTGATCCAGAGGTGATACTAGCTGTGGCAAGAGGCGGCCTAACGCTTGGCCACTCGCTAGCTGTTGCGCTTGAAAATAGAAATTTATTTACCCTAAATTCTATCCATTATGAAGATACAAACAAGCTTGATACGATTAACATCTTTAACGTACCAGATCTTAGCAAATACACTAAAATTTTGCTCGTCGATGACATTATCGATAGTGGCGAGAGCATGGTCGAGATAAAAAGAGAGCTGCTTAAGCGTTATCCAAATTTAGATATCAAAATAGCGACCGTCTTTTACAAAGAGAAGGCTCTACTTTTGCCAGAATTTAAGGTAAAAGAGGCTCACGATTGGATCGAGTTTTTTTGGGATATACATATTTAAGGAAAATTTTTGCTAGATAAATTTAGAGAATTTGTTGGACATCACGTCGCTTTTAGCGTATTTTTAATATGTTTGATCGATTGTATATTTTTACTTTATACGGCAAATTCTCTTAGCATAAGTTACAGTGAAGCTGAAATTTTTTTTAATAAACAAAATTTTCTTAGCCATGTTTTAAACTTAAGTGTTCAAATTTTTGGTCAAACAGATCTTGCTCTAAGATCTGTGATGATTGCATTTCATATTCTAAGCGTTATTTTAATGTATAAGATAAGCAAATTTTACATTAAATTAGAGTTTGACAGACTTATTGCGGTATTGCTTTTTATCTTACTTCCTGGCACGCTAGCTTCAGCTCTTATCGTCAATAATGCTGGGCTTTGCGTTATGCTGGCGCTCCTATGTATATACTTTTTCCATATTAAAAATAAAATTTTATTTGTAACATTTTTTTGTCTTGCTTTTTTTATAGATGGCGATTTTTTGATATTTTACGCAGGATTTTTTATATTTTCACTTTATAAAAGAAGGCCTCCGCTTGCTTGGCTAAGTGCTATTTTATTTTTGCTAACACTTTACTTTTTTGGCTTTGATACAAATGGTAGGCCAAGTGGGCACTTTATCGATACTTTTGGTATCTTTGCCGCTGTTTTTTCGCCGTTTATTTTTATCTTTTTTGTCTATACGATTTATAGAATTTGGGTTAAGGAAAAGAAGGATCTTTTATGGTTTATTGCGATTTGCTCGTTTTGCTTTTGTATGATAGTCTCTGTGCGCCAAAGACTGGAGCTTGAGCAGTTTTTGCCATTTTGCGTGATCGCAACGCCACTTATGGTAAGAGTATTTTTTAATTCATATCGTGTAAGATTGCCAAAATTTAGAAAAGGCTATAAAATTTGCACGACCTTAGTGATGCTTTTTTTAGCCTTAAATTGGTCGATGATTGTATTTAATCAAATTTTTTACCTATTTTTAGATAACCCAACAAAGCATTTTGTCTATAAATTTGATGTTGTAAAAGAGCTTGCTGCTAAATTAAAAGAAGCGGAAATTAAGGATTTATACACTGATAATAAAAAGCTTGCATTAAGACTTAAATTTTATGGTATAGACATAAGAGATGAGTCTAAAAATTTATTAGTAAGCGCCGATCTAGATGGAAAATCAAAATTTTGCATAGAAAAAATGGGAAAAGTAATCGCAAATTTTGATGCAAGAGGCAGGTAGATGCATAAAAACAAGGGTTTTACTGTTATAGAGCTTATATTTGTAATCATTGCCGTTGGCATACTTGCAGCAATGATCATACCAAGGCTAGAAATAAACGGAGCCAGAGAGGCAGCTACACAGATGCTAACGCATATAAGGTACGCCCAGCACCTTGCCATGCAAGATGATAAATTTGTTCATTCAGAAAATGAAAAATTTTGGTTTAAAATGAGATGGGGGATAGCTATTAATGACACTAGTTTGCAAGAGTGCTCTGTAGATGAGCCTGGGGTTAAATCTTGGAAATATAGTATTTTCTATGATAAAAGAGGTAGCGGTAATAAATTTAGTGGTAACTTAAATTCCAAAGAAGAGGTTGCTATCGATACACAAAAATCAAACAAATTCTTAAGTGCGGGCTGGAGAGGCATTCCTCAGTCCTATTGCAATAAAATTAATACAGATTTAAATATCGAGAAAAAATATGGCATAAAATCAGTTAAATTTGTCGGTAGTTGCGGAAAAGGCAAAATGCAAACCATTGATTTTGACGAATTAGGTAGGCCCATGAGAGTGGTAAGTGTTACTGGCAATAAAGGAGCAAAAAGGCCTTATTCAAGACTATTGAAAGGCAATTGCAAGATAGTTTTAACAGATAAAAATAACAATGTAGCCTCTATAAATATAGAAAAAAGAAGTGGATACGCATATATAAACTAAACCCTATAAACCTAATAATAAAAATACACAATTTAAAATTTTAAAGCGCCTAATAAATTTTTCTAAAATTACCTAATTATTTCAACTATATTTAAGTATTGCTCATATATAATTCCAGCTCACGAAATAAGAAACCACCTTTAACTTCATTGGTTAATAAAGCCTTTTCTTTTTATCGTTGTTCTTTTAACTTACAATTGTTAAACTATTAGTCAATCTTTGAAATCTAAACAAGTGATCGATTGAGCCAG